>CADAGW010000280.1 GCA_902787475.1 uncultured Eubacteriales bacterium | reverse complement strand
CGCCGCAAGCAGTCTGAATACGGCAAGCAGCTGATGGAGAAGCAGAAGCTCAAGTTTATATATGGCGTGCTCGAAAAGCAGTTTTTGGGCTACTACAAGAAGGCCGAGCGCAAAAAGGGCATCACCGGCGAGATCATGCTCCAGGAGCTGGAGAAGCGTCTTGACAACGTGGTGTTCCGTATGGGCTTTGCCAGCACCCGCCGCGAGGCCCGTCAGCTGGTGAACCACGGCCATTTCACCGTCAACGGCAAGCGCTGCAACATCCCCTCCGCTCAGGTGAGCGTGGGCGATGTGATCGCGGTGTGCCAGAAGAGCCAGTCCTCCGTCAAGTTCAAGACCCTCATCGAGGAGTATGGCAAAAAGACCGTGCCCCAGTGGATGGAGAGAGTGGCGGACAGCTTCGAAGGCAAGATCATTGCAGAACCCACCCGTGCGGATATCGACTTCGAGATTTCTGAGAACTTGATCGTCGAGCTTTACTCCCGCTGATGAGAAAACGCATAATACGAGCCCCTCACCGGGTCTCCGCGTGAAAGAGGAGGGATTGCTGAATGATCGAAATCGAAAAGCCCAGAATCGAACGGTTAGAGAAGGGCGACGCGCGCTACGGCAAGTTCGTGGTGGAGCCTCTGGAGCGTGGCTTCGGGCAAACGTTGGGAAATTCGCTGCGCAGGGTGCTGCTCAATTCGCTGCCCGGCGTGGCGGTCACCAACATCCGTATAGAGGGCGTGCAGCATGAGTTCTCCACGATCCCCGGCGTCAAGGAGGACGTGACTGAGATTATCCTCAATCTCAAAAATCTCTCCGCGAAGCTGTTTACCGATCAGCCCAAGGTCATCACCATCGACGCTCACGACGAATGCGAGATCACCGCTGGCGACATCAAGGCCGACGAAGAGGTCGAGATCGTCAACAAGAATCTCCACATCGCCACCCTGACCAAGGGAGCCCATCTGCAGATGCAGATGACCCTGGAGAAGGGCCGTGGGTATGTGCCGGCCGAAAGAAACAAGACCGCGAATATGCCCATAGGCGTGATTCCGATCGACTCTATCTTTACGCCCATTCGCAAGGTGAGCTACGCCGTGGAGGATACCCGCGTCGGTCAGGTGACTGACTACGACAAGCTGACGCTGGAGGTATGGACCAACGGAAGCATACTGCCCGACGAGGCCACCGGCCAGGCGGCGCAGATTCTAACAGACCATCTGTCCCTGTTTGTGAACCTGACGGAAAACGTGGTGCACGGCGTGGACTTCACGCCGCCCGAGGACGAGAAGAAGGAAAAGGTGCTGGAGATGACCATCGAAGAGTTGGATCTCTCCGTGCGCGCCTACAACTGTCTCAAGCGGGCCGGCATCAACACCGTGGCCGAAATGGTGCAACGCAACCAGGAAGACATGATGAAGGTTCGCAACCTGGGCAAAAAGTCCTTGGAGGAAGTGGAGCAGAAGCTCATCGCCATGGGCCTGTCTCTGCGCTCGTCCGACGACTGAGCCGTCTTAGCATCGATAAGGAGGAACTACCAACATGGCCACGAGAAAACTGGGCAGGCCGACCGACCAGCGCAAGGCGATGCTGCGCAACCTGGTCACCAATTTCATTTGGTACGGCCGCATTGAGACCACCCTCGCCCGGGCCAAGGAAGTCAGCAGGATCGCTGAGCACATGATCACCCTGGCCGTGAACGAGTGCGATAACACCGTAGAGGTCACCAAGACCACCAACAACGACAAGCAGCAGACTGTGGAGCTGAAGGTGCAGAACGATCTGCCCAGCAAGCTGGCTGCCCGTCGTCAGATGATGAGCTATCTCTACGACATCCCCATGCCCCGCAACGACAAGGAGACCAAGAAGGAATACAAGGAGCGCACCGGCAGCAACAACCATCCTGTGGTGGAAAAGCTCTTCCGTGAAATTGGTCCCAAGTACAAGGCCCGCAAGGCCGAGAAGGGCATCGGCGGCGGCTACACCCGCATCATTAAGAAGGGCCCCCGGCGCGGCGACGCGGCCGAGATGGTCATTCTGGAGCTGGTGTAACACACAAGCCAATCAGCGCTTTTCCGTGCAATACGGAAGGGCGCTTTTTTGCGTTTTGGAAGAGACAGGAGTATTTCAGGAGGAACGGATTGCTTCGTCACTTCGTTCCTCGCAATGACAACGAGACAGATTCATACAGATATGCCAAGTGTATATGCACAGCGAAATGATCTGCAACAGATGAATTGTTCCGAGAAAACAGTAAATGGTTCCCGCCCGAAGGGCGGAAGAAGGGATTCCAAAGGGTCTTGACCCTTTGGCCGGGGTCTGGGGCCGGGCAGGCCCCAGCGTCTCCTTTCGTTCCCCTCCTTGCATGAACCCCATTTCCTCTGGCATATGCTGGGCCGAGGGGGGATGGGGATGTGGGGATTCTGCGGGGCGGTGCTGTTTTGCGGGCTGCTGGTGATGTATCCGACCCAGTGCAGGCTGTGGGCGGGGGAGGCCATAGTGGACTGGGCGATCAACGTGACGCCGTCCCTGTTTCCCTTTCTGATGGTACTGCCGTATTTGTGCACGGAGGAGGCCAGGGGCGTGTACAGGGCCCTTTTGGGCTGGCTGCCACGCCTGTTTGGACTGCCAGGGGAGGCCGCGGGGCCCATGGCGGTGGGCATGTTGGCGGGAAGTCCCGCGGGAGCCGCCGCGGTGAGCCGATCCGCTGGCGGCATGACCCGCTCCCAGACGCTCCGGCTCAGCGTGCTGGCCTCCGGGGCGGGCCCGGCGTTCTATGTGTCCTTCGTGGGCGGAGCGCTGCTGGGGGACGGGGGAACGGCAAGGCGCATGTGGCTGTGCCAGTGCCTGGCGGCTGGCGCGGCGGCGTGGATGGCGGGGGCCTGCGTGCGGGACGGGGAAAGGACAGAGACAGAGGCCAGCAAGACGGGCTGGACCCACCCGGTGACCCGGGCGGCGGGACAGATGCTGGTGATCGGCGGGTTCATGACCCTGTTCTCCGTGGCGGGCGGGGCTCTGTGCCGATATCTGGGGGAAGAGTACCGGCCCTTCATCATGGCGGCGCTGGAGATGACAGGCGGAGCCCGGGCGGTGGCAGGCGCCATCATGGCGATGGAATGGAAGAGGGCATTGCTCGGCGCGGCGTGCGCCTTCGGCGGGGCGTCCATATGCGCCCAGTGCATGGCGGAGCTGAAAAAAGCCGGGGTGCGGACGGGGGAGTACGTCTGCGCCAAGCTGATCCACGGCATCGTGGATTTCTGGCTGATCCTGGGGGCGGAGCGCGTTCAAAAATTGTTTTCAATTGGCGGGTGATGGGGTACAAATCCAGTTCATATACTCATAGTATACTGTTGCCGTGCCAGAGAAAGGAGGGATGAACATGTGCGAGATCGTCGCCGCGTGCACGAGGAACGTGTCAAACGCCTGGGAGCTGATGGCGCGCACGGCTCCCTTGGCCCAGAGGATGGGCTGTCCCGCGGCGCTGATGGTGGTCAT
>CADAGW010000279.1 GCA_902787475.1 uncultured Eubacteriales bacterium | reverse complement strand
TGGCCATGACCGCGAACCACGCCTCCGCCTGCGGCGCCCTGCTCCACTCCCGCATCGCCGAGACCCTGTCAGACGATGAGCTGATCTCCCTCCTCCACCGCCCGGTGTTTCTGGACGGCGAGGCCCTCCTGGAGCTGGAAAGACGGGGTCTTGGCCAATACACCGGCGTCCGCTCCGGCCGCAAAGCCGCCTCCGGCACCGAGCGGCTCACCTCCGATCCCATGAACGGCCCCTACGCTCTGGGCCACCGTGGCGCGTTCTCCGGCTCGGAATGCGACATCGTGCCCATGGAGGCCATCGAGCTGATCCCCCTCTCCCCCGACGTCCGGGTGCTGTCCCAGGCCCTCTGCGGCCGGGAGGGCATGACATTGAACTGCGTCACCTACTGCGTCAATTCCTTTGGGGCCCCGGTGTGCGTCATGAGCTTTGAGCCCTGGTACTCCCTGGGCACCCCGGGCAAGATGTTCCAGCTTCGTAGCCTCCTGGCCCACATGCAGGCCCCCGTGCGCCTGGAGCCCGTCCTCCCCTACGACATCTCCCGCACAGCCCCCTTCCTCCGCTCCGACGGACGCCGCCACATGCTCCTTCTCACCAACGCCTGGCTGGACCGGGCCGAGGCCTTCGACGCCGTGATCCAGGGCGCCGCCTCTTCCGCCTGGTGCATGGACCTGACCGGCCGCCGCGCCTCCCTCCCCGTCCAGCAAAACGACGGCCAATTCCGCCTCCACATCCCCCACATGGACCCCTGGCAGACCCTGGTCCTCTTCGCCCAAGCCTGACCCACCCACATACCCCCGTGTCATTGCGAGGGCGAATGGAGGCACCCGCCAGTGGCGGAATCGTGCCGGAAAGAGCCCAATGAGGCAAGGAGTGTTTGGATATACGGATTCCAAAAACGACTATGCCGAATTGAGAGGTTCCAACGCGGCGAAGCAATCCGTCCCCTCGTCTCTCCCTCATCCCTCTTGACGCCCTCCCTTTCATCCGCTAAAATACCCCTATATCATTCCCCCACACCATTCACACAAGGAGATCTCCCCCATGCATCACTACATCCTTGGATACGTCACCAACCGCGCCCTGCCCTCCGTCACAGAGGAGGACGCCCAGCGCCTGACCCACATCAACCTGGCCTTCGGCAAGGTGGCGGGCGGCCTTCTGGACATGGGGGAAATGACCCACATGAACCATATCGCCCGCATCCGCGCCTACAATCCGCGCCTTCAATTCGTTCTTTCCGTGGGCGGCTGGGGCGCGGGCGGCTTTTCCCTCATGGCCCGCGCCGACGCCTCCCGCCGCGCCTTTGCCGCCTCCTGCCTGCGGGAGGTGGAAAAATGGTCCCTGGACGGCATCGACATCGACTGGGAATACCCCTGCGACGGCTCCGCCGGCATAGACCACGACCCCTCCGACCGGGAAAACTACACCCTTCTCCTCCAGGCCCTCCGGGACGCCCTGGGCAAAGAGCGCATCGTCTCCATCGCCGCCGGGGCGGGCAACTACTTCATCGAGGACACCCACATGGACCAGGTGGCCTCCATCTGCGACTACGTGCAGATCATGACCTACGACATCCGAAGCGGCTTCCACAAGGAATCCGGCCACCACACCTGCCTTTTCACCAGCCCCGGCGACAAATACAACGGCAGCGTCAAGTCCTGCATGGAGGCCTATCTCTGCGCCGGCGTCCCCCGGGAGAAGATCGTCATCGGCGCGGCCTTCTACTCCCGCCGCTGGGACGGCCTGCCCCCTGTCAACCACGGCCTCTTCCAGCCCGCCGCCACCACCGGCCTCTATGGCCCCGGCTACACCACCCTCATGAACGAATACATCGACAAAAACGGCTTCACCCGCCACTGGGACGACGACGCCAAGGCCCCCTACCTCTTCAACGGCTCCAGCCTCATCAGCTACGACGACCCCGACTCCGTCCGCCTCAAGTGCCGCTTCCTCAAGGAGCAAAACCTCCTGGGCATCATGTACTGGGATCACGGCAGCGACCCCTCCCGCCGCCTTCTCACCGCCATCCACCAGGAAATGACCGCCCCGTAACCCCGCGCCATACACCCCCTCGTCCCATTTTCCTCGGGCGGAACCCATCGTTCCGCCCGCGTCGTCTGTATCAGGAGGTCGCCCCCGTGGACACCCAGTCATCCTCCGTCAAGCGCAATATACTCATATTCTATCTCTCCAGCGTGTCCTATACGTTGGCCAGCGGCCTTCTCTCGGAGGGCTATGTTCAGTCCTTCCTCCTCCGCCTGGGCCTTGACACCATGGGCATCGGCCTCTACGGAACCTTTTCCCAGCTTTCCGCCCTGCTGGGCTACGCTCTGTTCCTTCTCTGGCATCCCCGCCGCCGGGAGACCTACGTCCGCTCCATCTTCTTTTTCGGCCTGTGGACGGTGTGCCTGCCCCTTTCTCTCATCGGATCGGGCCGCTGGCGCTTCCCTGTTTTTCTGATCTACGCCGGGACCGTGGCCTACCAATTGGGCATCGCCCTCAAATTCTCCTGCGAATACAGCGCCACCCCCATGCTCTTCCCCCGGGAACGCTACGGCGGCATATCCGCCCGGTGCGGCATGCTGGGCTCCGGTCTGGCGGCGGCGGTCAGCGCGACGGCCGGATCCCTCCTCTCCGGCAAAGATCCCATCTCCCCCTACACGGTCCTCTTCGCCCTGGCCCTTTTGGCCCTGATCCTCTCGGCCCTCCCCACCCGGGGCTACACGGCCCTGCCCGCCCTGGACCAGGCTCCCTCCCCCGCCTCCGCTTCCCCGTCCTCGCCGGGCCTTTCCCGCCTGTTGCTCATCCTCCTCCCGCACCTGCTCCGGGGCATGGCCGCCGCCTGCTTTTTCTACTTCGTGCCCGTGTCCTTCCGCTCCGTGACCCTTTCGCCCCTGGGCGAGAGCCTGTTCGTCACCGCGGGGGTGCTCTCCACCATGGCCGCCTGCTTCCTGTTCATGAAGCTCCAAAACCGCTTCCGCACAGGCCGCGTCATACTGGCCAGCAACATCCTCACTGCCTTCGCCGCCATGGCCGCCTGCCAAAACGCCTCCGAGCCCGGTTTTTTCGCCCTCTACATACTCTACACCCTCTCCTACAACGTCACCGCCTACGCCGTCCCCGCCGGGGTGCTCTACTCCACCCCCTCTCCCCTCCTGCCCCGCGTGTCCTCCCTGCGCCTATTGGTCATGTCCGGCGCCACCTGCGCGCTGATGACCCCCGTGGCCGGCCTTCTCACCCACCTTCCCCCCTTGTCCGTCATGGCCGCCGGCGGCCTTCTCCACATCCTCTCCGGCCTCCTCTTCTTCGCCCACCACACCGACCGTCTCAAGTATTCGACTCCATCGCAATAATACGCAAAACAAGAGGAAGGCATCTGATCTGCCCTCCCCTTGTATATAGTCCCGCCCGCAGGGCGGCAAGATGGGATTCCAAAGGGACAAGTCCCTTTGGTGCGGGGTCTGGGGGCGCATAGCCCCCAGC
>CADAGW010000278.1 GCA_902787475.1 uncultured Eubacteriales bacterium | reverse complement strand
CGCCAGCAGGGCCCCGGTGTGGGCGTGCTTTCCGATCCCCTTGCCCACGTCGTGAAACAACGCGGCGCACCGGAGCCTGTCGTCCCAGCTGTCGTCCTCCGTCAGCATCCGTCTCAGCTCCACCGCGCCCTGTTCCACCCGCAGGCCGTGGAAGTACACCGCGCCAATCTCCCGCTCCCTGTGGGTCTTTCTCTCCCGAATATACTTTTTGGCCAGCATCCGGATCTTCTCTTTGTCCATACCGTCCTCCGCGCCTTCATGGATGCTGCTATTATACCCTATCTCCCCCGCCCGCGCAACGGGAAATTTGCCCCGCCCCATTGAAACCGCCCGCCCCGTATGCTATAATCTTCCTGAACGCAACCGCGAAAGGGAGGCATTTCTATGCAGATATTGACCCCGCCCATGGGCTGGAACAGCTGGAACACCTTCGGCCCCGACATAAACGACCAGGTGGTTCGCGAGACCGCCAAGGCCATGAAGGACAAGGGCTATCTGGACGCCGGATACGAATATGTGGTCATCGACGACGTGTGGAGCCTCAAGGACCGGGACGAAAACGGCCGCCTGGTGCCCGACCCGGCCAAATTCCCCAAGGGCATGAAGGACCTCTCCGACTACGTCCACTCCCTTGGCTTCAAGTTCGGCATGTACTCCTGCGCCGGGGTGCAGACCTGCGCGGGCTACCCCTCCTCCTTCGACCACGAATTCGTGGACGCCCAGACCTTCGCGGACTGGGGCGTGGACTTCCTCAAATACGACTTCTGCAACTTCCCCAAGAGCGCCAACGGCATGCAGCGCTACGCCACCATGTCCATGGCCCTGAAGGCCACCGGCCGGGACATCCTCTTCTCCGCCTGCAACTGGGGCACCGACGAGCCCTGGAAGTGGATGAAGTCCCTGGGAGCCCACATGTACCGCTCCACCGGCGACATCATGGACAACTTCAAGTCCTTCTCCACCATCGCCCGCTCCCAGATCGACAAATTCTGCATGTCCGGCCACGACTGCTACAACGACATCGACATGCTCACCATCGGCATGTACGGCAAGGGCAACGCGGCCCTGGGCGACGCCTGCGACGACGAGGACTACAAGACCCAGTTCGCCCTCTGGTGCATGCTGGGCGCGCCCCTCATGCTGGGCGGCGACGTCAGGAACATGACCGGGTTCTCCGAAAAGCTGGTGCTGAACCGGAACCTCCTCCGCATCAATCAGGACAGCGAGTGCCGCCCGCCCTACGTGGTCTACCGGGACCGGCTCATTCTCTCCGAAACCGACCCCGTCACCGGCTATCCCTGGAAGGAATATCCCGACAGCGGCCTGACCCTCTTCAAGCACCTCTCCGATAACGAGTTCGCCATAGGCTACTTCAACTTCTCCAACGGCGACGCCAGGGTGCCCTTCATATTCGCCGACGCGGGCCTGCCCTATGAAAGCGGCCTGGGCCTCCATCTCACCGACGCCTTCACCGGCGAGGATCTGGGCGTGTACCGGGACTACTACAACGTGCGCCTCCACGGCCACCAGTGCCAGGTGCTCCTGGCCCGCTTCGCCCGCTGATGGAGACCTGCAAGCGGTGCTTCAGGCCCCTCACCCCCGACGAGGTGGCCGTCACCCGCAAGCTCATCAACCGGGGCGCCACGGAGTTTTTCTGCGCCGACTGTCTGGCCGCCTGGTTCGAGGTGGAGCCCCAGGTCATCTGGGAGCGGATCGCCTACTTCAAAAAGACCGGCTGCACCCTCTTTCAGCCGGAGAATCCCTGACCCCTTTTCCCCACGCGGCCCCATCGCCCAGCGCAGACTGTGCCCTGCCCCGCCGCGGGCGAACACAACGGAATATCCGCCGCAGACGAAAGCAACGGATTGCCCGCCGCCCTCCCCCCGCAATGATATGGTGTGTACTCGCATACCTGTGTGTCATTGCGAGGAGCGAAGCGACGAAGCAATCCGTTCCTTTTTGTTTTTCCCGACCCGTCACCGCGCCTTCGGCAGCTTTGGCCGGATCCGGTTCATATAAAACAGCGACGTGGGAAACAGCAGCCTGTCAAACAGCAGCATGACCCCCACGAACGCCGCGGCGAACAGGCCGGTCATCGCCCAGCCCATCTCGCCGAATTCCTTCAGATACTCCCCCATCGGAAACAGCAGGGCCAGCAGCCCATACATCCCCGCCAGCGCCACGCCAAACAGGGCCGCCTTCACCGCCAGCCTCACCGCCCGGCTTTTGACCCGGTCCAGCCGCCACTTGACGATGGGATAATACCCCATAAGCAGGTAAAAGAAGCTGGCCTCCTTGTCAAGCCCCAGCATCAGGCCGAGCGCCGCCGTGGCCGCCCAGGTGAGCCAGGCGGCCTTTTTGCCAAATTCCAACAGCACCGGCAAAAGCGCCAGCGCGCAGAGCATGGGCACGGCATAGGTGGCCACCGGCACCAGTCCGCCCATCAGCATCAGCGCCAGGCTCAGCGCCGAGGCCATGCCGCAATAGGCCGCCCGGGCGCTGGCGCGGCGCATCTGATCCGCCGAGGCCATGGCCTATCCCCTTCTCCAGGCCCGGCCGGTGCTCTCGATCCTGGGCACGTTTTTGCCCCGGGTGCGCATCATGTCCATCTTGGCCTGCAAAATCTCCGGGCACACCCGCAGGTTGGCCGCCATCCGCTCCGCGGTATCGTAGTTGTCCAGGGCGTCCATCAGTTCCTCGTCGTCAATCAGCAGCGCCGCGGCGAAGCAGTTGGCCTCCGCCTCAAACCAGTAATCCAGGTTGGACAGCTCGCAGTAGTGCATGGTGGTAAAGCCCTCGCTGCGGATGTGGCCCAGCACGATGTGCCCCAGCTCGTGGGCGCACACGCACCGCCGCTCGTCCCGGGGGGCCCGGGAATTGAGGGCGATGACCGTGTTGCCCAGCACCTTACAGCAGAACCCCAACAGCCTCGGATATTCGTGATATTCCACCATGATGTCCATTCGCCCGGCGATCTCGTAGGGATCGGCGGCGTCGTACTGCCGCTTGAGCCGCTTGACGGCGTTCTCGATGCGGCGCACGGTAAACAGCGACGGCATTGTTATCCCTCCGTAGTCTCCTTCATTTCCTGGCGGGCGGCGAACCGGGCGGCGTTCCGGGCCTTGGCCTTCATGAAGATCTCCATCATGTGGTCATAAAAGGCCGCCTCGTCCTCCGGAGACAGGGAGCCGCCGGCGTAGAGGGCCTCCGTCTGCCGGAGGATCCGCTCGGCCTGCTTCATGCCCCGCCCGCCGAACTTTTCCCGGGCCTCCATCAAAAACATATCCCGCCCGTTGATCAGCTCGTCCACCGTGATGCCGAAATAGTTGGCCGTGCGGGTCAGCACCGATGGATCCCGGGGATAGAGCTTGCCCGCCTCGTAATTCTGATACGCCCGCAGGGACACGTCCACCGCCAGGGCGCACTCCACCTGGGTCATGCCCTTGCCCTCCCTGAGGGAGCGGAGCTTTTCATGAAACTGCATAT
>CADAGW010000277.1 GCA_902787475.1 uncultured Eubacteriales bacterium | reverse complement strand
AGCCGGGTTTGTGACCATAGACGAGGACACGGACAAGGGCATGACCAGCTGGGTGGTGGGCCGGTATATGAGACGGGAGCCCATCGGGGACGCCGTGCGGGTCCATTATGGCGCGGCGGGCCAGCTTGTAAACAGCGTGGTGCTGGAGACCCGGTTTGGGAGCATGGGGTCGACCCTCAGGTGCGAGATCTCCCTCAAGGCCGGGAGCCGGAGACTGGACTTTGACGCCCGGTGCGACTGGAAGGAAGTGGGTACGAAAGAGACCTGCATCCCCCAGCTGGCCTTCGCCCTGCCCTGCGGCGCGGAGGGCGATATCCTCTACGACGTGCCCGGCGGGACGGTGAAGCGGGCGCAGATGGATATGGACGTGCCGGCGTGCCATTTCGCGGCCAGCGTGCCGGAAAACGGCAAGGCGGTGATGCTGTCCTCCGACAGCAAGTACGGCTTCCGGTGCTTCGGCGGCGAGATGCAATTGACCCTGATCCGGGCGTCCTACGATCCGGATCCCTATCCGGAGCGGGGAGAGCACCTGTTTAAGCTGTCCGTGACGGTGACGGGCGACAAGGGCCCCGCGGATCTCATCCGGGCGGCGGAGGACGGGGCCCGGGCCCTGGACTACATCAGCGCCAGGCCCCACAAGGGGACCCTGCCCGCCGCGGGATCCCTGATCAGCATCGAGGGCCGGGACACCCGGATCAGCGCCATGAAGGTTTCTGAGGACGGGAAGGCGGTCATCCTGCGGCTGGTCAATTACGGGGAGGCCGAAAGCGTAACGGTGTGCCTGCCCGACGCGCCGGGGGCCGCCTGGATCAGCGACGCCCTGGAAGAGACCCTCGAACCCCTGGCCGTCAGCGGCAGGAAGCTCAAAGTGGAGCTTGGCGCGCACAGCGTGAATACCGTGAGAATTGAGTGAGGAACGGGGAGGCGAGGGAGGCGCTGAGGGCTACATCCCTCAATTCGCAATGGTCGCTTTTGGAATCCGTATATCCAAAAGCTCCCTTGCTCATTGGGCTTACTTCGCCGCATTTCGCCCACTGGGCGGCGGCTACGTGCGCCACTCAGACTCCTCGCTTAAGGGCCTTAGGCCCTTAAGAATCCCATTTGCGCCCTTCGGGCGGGACATATTACAAAAGGGGCGTCGATAAGGCGCTCCTTTGTATATTATAGTGAGAAAGATAGGGCGACGGATTGCTTCGTTGCTTCGCGCCTCGCAATGACATTGGGAGGATTGGAAGGGTTCGTTTCTGATGAGTGGATTTGGGATGGTATGAAAAATGGAGCGCGAACAGGCGCTCCCTGGAACATTGGACAGAAAAAAGCTATCCCAAAATGCCGTGTAGCCCCGCTTTATCACCCGCCCTCCGGCAGGACGGAGACCTGCGGCCGCTTACTGCCTTCCACTGCAAACGGAGGCCTGGCATCCACGAACCGACCCGGAATCCTTTTTCGATGATGTGGGTAAAAGCAAAGGCCATCGCGCACATCCCAGGATATGCTTTCTGACAGATTCTATTATACCACGGATGCGCCTCCTGTCAATACCTATTTTTTACAAAAGTCTCTCATTTCCATGAGAAAGTCGTATCGATATTGGAAATGTATGAAGGAGGGGCGGAAAATAGAACGGCAGGATAAACAAGGGAGCATGCGCACGGAGAGTGCCCCTCATCCGTCACGCTTCGCGTGCCAGCTTCCCCCGAGGGGGAAGCCACTGGGAACACCGGGGTATGCGGATCGGCGCAAGGTGAGGCGGAATCCTATCTCACAAGCAGGATGGAGGGATCGGCGCGGACAAAGGATGCTCGAAGGACCCGAGAACATGCGCGCGGGGAGCGCCCCTCATCCGTCACGCTTCGCGTGCCAGCTTCCCCCGAGGGGGAGGCCACTGGGAACACCGGGGTATGCGGATCGGCGCAAAGAGGAGCGGAATCCTATCTTTCAAACAGGACGTAGGGGTTGGCGCAAAGAGGGGTGGAATCCTATCTCTCAAACAGTATGGAGGGGTGGGCGCGGACAAAGGAAGCCCGAAGGACCCGGACGCCGGATCGCTTAAGGCAGGAGACGGCCATGCCGTCGCCGGGGACGAGGCCGCCGTCAAAGAGGCCGTTGTGGACGGCGCCCTCCCCGCAGGAGGGGCTTTTGTCCTGCATGACGGCGGTGTCTATATGCAGGCGGAGGCAAAGGGCAGCGGCCTCCTCGGCGCCACGCTGATATTGGGCGGTCACGTCCTCTCCCCTGTTGTTTATGACCCTGCCGTCCCTGATCTCGGCGGGCGGCCTGGGTGTGGCGAGTCCCCCGTAGGCCTCGGGGCAGAAGGGTATGGGGATGACGCCGTCCGGGAAGGTCATGTTGTCCGTACATTTTCCGTCATAGCGGCAGTGGATGCCCAGAAGACAGGCGCTGACCAGTATGAGCATGCTTTCACCCCCGTTTTATGGGAATTGTACCTCCCGGGCGGGCGAATGTCAAGAGTATACAAAGCATTTCCCATTCTTCCCTTGACTTTCACGGTGTTTTGGCGCATAATAAGAAAGGAAATGTATGGGTGGAGTTTTGTATGAAGCATTTGATCGCGCGGGTGGAGCCGGGGAGCCTGGCCCGGGAGGCCGGGATCCGGGCGGGAGACCGTCTGGTGTCCATCGGCGGAAAAGACGTGATAGACTGGCTGGATTATCAGGCGTTCACCTGCGAAAGAAACGTTAAGCTGGTGGTGGAGCGGGACGGCCAGAGGGCGGAGTACGGGTTCGTGAAGGACGAGTACGAGCCGCTGGGGCTGTCCTTTGATACCGAGATGATGAGCCGGACCTGGGAGTGCGTGAACCACTGCCAGTTCTGCTTTGTGGATCAGCTGCCGGGATATGTGCGGGACAGCCTGCGGGTGAAGGACGACGACTGGCGGCTGTCGCTGATGATGGGCAATTTCGTGACGCTGACCAACGTGTCGGACTCGGAGCTAAAGCGCATCATCGACCGGCACGCCTCGCCCCTGTATATCTCCGTGCACGCCACCGATCCGGAATTGCGGGAAAGGCTGGTGGGGTGCAAGAGGGCCGGACTTTTGATGGATCAGCTTCGGGCCCTTCAAAGGGGCGGCATACGCTTTCACGCCCAGGCGGTGATCTGCCCGGGGATCAACGACGGGGATCAGCTGGAGAGGACCATACGGGAGCTGGCGCAGATGTATCCCGCCTGCATGGACGTGGGCATCGTGCCGGTGGGGCTGACCAAGTTCAAAAACCCGGACCTGCGGCCCTTTACCGGGGAAGAAGCCAGGAAGGCCATGGAGATATGCGAAAGATGGCGGGAGAAGATGACCCGGGAGACCGGGGAGCCCTTTGTGTATCCCACGGACGAGTTTTACCTGATCGCCGGGATGGACTTTCCGCCTGAGGAGAGCTACGGCTCCTTTGACCAGATCGAAAACGGCGTGGGGCTATACAGGCTCCTGGAGTCTGAAATGGCCTGGGCCTATGAAGAAGCCGATCTTCGCCGCGCCCGGGCCGGGACGGCGCTGATCGCCACGGGCGTGTCCGCCGCGCCCCTTATGAAGCGGCTGACGGAGAAGTTCCCCATACCGGGGGTGAAGGTGGAGATCCTGCCGGTGGTGAACCGGTTCTTCGGCGACACCGTGACGGTGGCGGGGCTTCTGACCGGCGGGGACTTAAAGGACGCCCTCATGGGCAGGACCGCCGACCGGATCCTCATTACGGAGTGCATGCTCCGGGAGGGCGAGGACGTGTTTCTGGACGGCATGACACTGAACGAGCTTCAAAACAGCGTTTCCGCGCCCATCGTGAAAGTGGGACGGCGGGGCGAGGATCTATTGAACGCGCTGTGCGGCGCGGATATCGTGGGAGGATAAAATGGCAAAACCCCTTGTGGCCATCGTGGGCCGGCCCAACGTGGGCAAATCGACGTTTTTCAATAAAATGGCCGGGCGGCGCATCGCCATCGTGGAGGATACCCCCGGCGTGACCCGGGATCGGGTATACGCGGACTGCGAGTGGCAGAATTACAAATTTACCCTGATCGACACCGGCGGCATCGACCCCACCAGCGAGGATCCGCTTTTGAAGCAGATGCGCTACCAGGCGGAGATCGCCGTGGAGACCAGCGACGCCATACTGTTCTTCGTGGACGGGCGGCAGGGGCTGACGGCGGACGACTACACCGTGGCGGACATGCTGAGAAAGACCAGAAAGCCCGTGTTCCTGGTGGTCAACAAGATCGACCACGTGAGCCGGGAAGCGGACATGTATGAGTTTTACGCGCTGGGATTGGGCGACCCCATCGCCATATCCAGCGTGAACATGATGAACTTCGGCGACCTATTGGAGGCGCTGTGCGATACCTTCCCGGACCCGGACGAGGAGGAGGACGAAAACGCGCCGGTAAAGATCGCCGTGGTGGGCAAGCCCAACGTGGGCAAGTCCAGTTT
>CADAGW010000276.1 GCA_902787475.1 uncultured Eubacteriales bacterium | reverse complement strand
CGCCTTTTTCCCGCAGAGCCGGTTTGGCGTGGGGATGGTTCAGCGGGTGCCGATGAGCATGGCCGCCGTGTGGGCGGTCTGGGTGGCGGCGATGATGTTCTTCGGGGTCTGGCAGTCCCCCAGCATGACGAATTCCGAGGCGCACTGGCTCAGGGCGATGGCTTCCTCCCGCTGGGCGCGCATGCCCGCGGCATAGATCACCGTGTCGGCCTCCAGGAAGCCCTTGCCCTCCGGCCCCTCGATCTCCACCCCGTCGGGCCTGATTTTCGTGGCCCGGGTGTTGAGGCGCATGGGGATCTTCCGCTGGCGCAGCTCCTTCATGACCGCCATGGCATGCATGGCGGCGTTTTCCAGGTTGGGCCGGTCCAGGATCTCCACCAGGGTGGCTTCCCTGCCCTGCTGGGCCAGGAAAATGGCCATTTCCACGCCCACCAGGCCCGCGCCCAGGATGACCACCTTCTGCCCTGCCTTGGAAGCGTCCAGATAGACCTCCTCGGCGGCGAAGACATTGGCGCCGTCGATGCCCTCCACCGGGGGCTTCACGGGCCGGGCGCCCAGGGCGGCGATGAGCACGTCGGCCTTCTGGGCGACGGCGTACTGGGGCGTGACCGTTGTGTTCAGCCGGATCTCCACCCCGGCCCGGGCGCAGAGCATGGCCTGGCGCTCCAGGTATTCCTTGAGGTGGGTCTTGAAGGGCACCTTATCCTCGCAGAGGAGCACGCCACCCAGCTTGGGCCCCTTCTCGCAGAGAATGACCTTGTGGCCCCGCTTTGCCGCGGTGAGGGCCGCTTCCATGCCGCCCACGCCGCCGCCCGCCACCAGGACGGTTTTCTTTTCCTTCACCGGGGGCATGGCCCGGTATTCCAGCTCATGGCCGGTCTCGGGGTTGATGGCGCAGTGGAAATGCCGCCCCGCGCCGGTGGAGGCGAAGCAGGACATGCAGCGCATGCAGCGACCAATCTCATCCTCCCGCCCCGTGCGGGCCTTCACCATGAAATCCGGGTCCGCCAGGGTCTGGCGGGCAAATTCCACCACGTCCGCCCCGCCGGAGGCGATGACCTCCTCCATCATGGCCGGGTCCGTGAAGGCGCCCACGGTGGCCACGGGGGTTTTGACGTGCTTTTTGATCTCCCGGGCGTATTTGGCGTTGCAGCCGTCCTCGCAGAACATGCTGGGATGGGTGATGACCATGGCGTCCATCTGCTGATGGTGCCCGGCGGAGACGTGGATCAGATCCACCACCCCGTCCAGTCGCTTGGCAAATTCGACGCCCTCGTCGATGTCGTAGCCGCCCTCGCAGCATTCGCTGCCGCTCATGCGGAATTCGATGGGGAAATTCCTGCCCACAGCCTTGCGGATGGCCTTGCACACCTCGATGGAGAAGCGCATGCGGTTCTCGATGGACTCTCCGCCCCACTTATCCTTGCGGGTATTGATGTTCTTATTCCAGAACTGGGCCAGCATCCAGCCGTGGCCCCCGTGGATGGTGACCATGCCGCAGCCCGCGCCCTTGGCGAAGGCAGCGGCCCTGGCATAGCAGCCGATGATGCGCTCGATCTCGCTCTCCGGCATCTCCAGCACATGGCCGTACTGCCCTTCCATCTCCACGGGCCCGTAGACCGGGTCGCCCCGCTGGGCCACGGTCTGGGCATAGATGCCCGCGTGGCTCAGCTCCACGCTGGCTACGGCGCCCCGGCGGGAGACCTGGGAGGCATACTCCGCGAAGCCGGGAAGGGAGTCCTGCTCGTCGATGCGCATGAGGAAGGGATAGTGGGTGCCGGTCTTGCTGTCCACGATGCAGTCCCCGATGCAGACGGAGGCCACGCCCCCCTCCGCTTTCCGGGCGAAGAAGGCGGCGCAGGCGTCGTTGGGATAGCTCTCGGGGCCGACGTTGTAGAAGCCCTGGGGCGAGGAGAACACCCGGTTGCGGAACACGGTGCCCCCCAGCACGATGGGCTCGAACAGATGCGGGTATTTCAGGATGCTTTCCATAATCGCACGCTCCGTTTCAAAATATGTATAGGTGCATTTTATATGAGGAGGCGGCAAATGTAAAGAGGGGCAGGCAGCTTCGGCAAGACGGGATATGCACTTCTCTTTGCCTCCCGCCTTGAGGGAGGTGGCTCCGGCGTCAGACGGAGACGGAGGGAGTCAAGGCGATTCAAAGCCGGCGTTTGTTCGATGCGCTGACTCCCTATTCCGCGCGAGGGGACCCACCGCGCAGCGGTGGGCGCGTGCTACAATCAGTCGCCTGCGGCGACAGCTCCCTCAGAGAGGGAGCCCTTTTTTCCGCGGCGGCGGGGACGGGAACTGACCTCTCAGGCGCTTCGCGCCACCTCCCCAGTGAGGGGAGCCTTTATCGACGCCGCTCCCGCAAGGGGGCGGCGAATTTATTGACTTTGGATAGGTCGCAAAGTATAATTACTTAAATAAGAATAAGGAGCGTATGGAGGATAATCATGGGTCTCACAAGCAAATTCACCCGGTCGGAGCTGACCGTCCGGGGGCAGATACCCAGCCGGTTCGGTCCGCCGATGGATGTCTACACCACCCCCATCACCCCCAGGGAGAACACCCTGCGCCTCTACCAGGGCAAGACCCCCATGTGGCCCCCCTTCGCCATGGGGGAGAATACGGACATCATGGTGGACTGCGATCCGGAGAACGTGGCCCGCAGCCCCCGCCCGGAGGGCGTGAGCAGCGACACCCCCATCAATGACGGCTACGGGGTGGACTGGGTCTATGTGGACGTGGTGGGCGGGGCCATGGTGCGGCCCGGCAACCCCGTCTGCCCGGACATCGAGCACTGGGAGGACTATGTGACCATCCCGGACCCGGAGACCTGGGACTGGGCGGGCTGCTACGAGCGAAACAAGGACCGGCTCACCCCGGACCGGGCGGTGAAGATCAACCTGCCCGGCTGCCTCTTTGAGCGGCTCATCGCCATTCTGGACTTCTCCGAGGCTGCCGTTGCCCTCATCGACGACGAGCTGAAGCCCTCGGTGCACCGCTTCCTGCGGGCGGTGACGGACGTGCACAAGAAGTATTACAGCCTGTGCAAAAAGTGGTTCAACGCCGACATCGTGAACTTCAACGACGACTGGGGCTCCCAGCGGGCGGAGTTTTTCAGCGTGGACACGGCGCGGGAGATGCTGCTGCCCTATGTGAAGGAGCTGGTGGACCATGTCCACGGCCTGGGCATGTACTTCGACCTCCACTGCTGCGGCTTTGTGGAGAATTTCGTACCCCTCTTCATCGAGGCGGGGGAGGACAGCTGGGGCGGCCAGCCCCTGAACGACAAGTGGAAGCTCAAGCAGATGTATGGGGACAGATTCATTTTCACCGACGGGCCGAAATTCACCCCGGACATGACCGAGGAAGAAAAGGACGCTGCCATCGCGGACTTCTTTACCAAGTCCGGCGCGGACAACCGCATTCTGCTGGAGCTGCGGGATCCCACCCTCAAGGCCAAGGTATACGAGGCGGGCCGCCGCAATTATGACCGCCTGCTG
>CADAGW010000275.1 GCA_902787475.1 uncultured Eubacteriales bacterium | reverse complement strand
TTCGAATCAACTTTTTCATTGTTTATTTTGAAATGTTTCTCCGTGCGACCGCTTTCCCCGCCCATGTTCTTGCACGTCGAGTCATAATCCTGACCGGCACACTTGCACGGGACCATGATTGGGTTGAATGTCTTCGGTGCACCCTTGGAAAAGACGAACATATACTCGAAAACCTGATTGTAACGGGGTTGTTTCACCTGGGGCATGGGATTCGTCTTCTCCCAAATCATCGTGTCGTTGAGCCTCAGACCACAGTTGTCCATGAAATACAGTGCCTGGCGGAAAGACGTGCCTGTTTCAGACCCCTTTTCGGTTTTATCGTTCACATTCCATACCAATACACCCCCTGGTTTCAGGACCCTCTGAAGTTCACCGGCGATGTTTTTGAATTTTTCGTGGTTCCATGTGTCGCCAACACCGTTATACTTTCTCAGATTGTCATACGGCGGTGATGTGACTATCAAATCCACGAAGTTATCAGGCACTTTCATGAGAAGTTCCTCAGCATCTCCCAGATATACCTTGTTCAACTCTATTGATTCACCTAAATATATGTTGTTTAACTCCATTATCCGCTGATTTTGTGCAAATATACAAACTTTTTCTTTCTCCGGAGTGATATTTATAGGAAATGTTTTAGGAAATGAACGTCATGCCGACCAATATCAAGCGTAAGAACCCGATTTCGAGGAATAACATGTTCTTCTCGAAGGAATCCTATGACTTTGAGGTGAATCTGGCTCGTGAATACATGGAAATGGATATGAATCAGACAGTTATCCTATACCAGGTCGATTTGGAGAAGACGAAGGTAAACGACATATACAAGGAATCGGAGAAAGGCGACATTGCGTTCAAGACACCGGTCGAAATCACCTGCATATACGAGATTGGAGACCCGGAATCGAAGTCTTATGACAAGTCGAAGTCCAAGAGCGTGTATGTGAAGCCCGGAAACTTGAAATTCAGGGTTCTCGAGGCTGAATTGGAGGAACTCGGTGTCGATATCAAGAGGGGAGACTACATCGGGGTCCAGATTGACGAGGATACGATGCTGTACTTCGTGGTGAATAACGACGGAAAGGTCGGAAGGTTCGCAAACAACCAGACGGTGTACGGATACAAGCACTGGTACAGGGACTGCGAGGCTAACTACGTCGATGAGAGTGAGTTCAACGGATAATGGCTGGAAGGAAAAAGTATAAGAACTATTTGAACATCCACCACACCCCGGACCCGATTGAGAGGAGAATGAACCTCATCAAGAAGTGGAATTCCCTGAGCCTGATCGCGCGCATACTCATCGGCCTGGTCATCGGCGCGGCGCTGGGCTTCATCGTGCCGGGGCAAAGCTGGATCGGCGTGCCGGGCGAGCTGTTCGTGGGAGCGCTGAAGGCCATCGCGCCAATACTGGTGTTCGTGCTGGTGGCCTCCTCCCTGGCCAATTCCCGGGGCGGCAACGGCAGCATGAAGAAGTTCCGCACGGTCATATTCCTGTATCTTCTGAGCACCCTGTGCGCGGCCATCGTGTCCGTGTTCACCAGCTTCCTCTTCCCGGTGTCCATTCCCCTTTCGGGCCTTGAGGCCGAGGACGCCTCCAACGCGCCACAGGGCATGGGCGAGGTGGTGATGAACCTCCTCAAGAGCTTCATCGCCAACCCGGTGGACGCCCTGGCCAAAGCCAACTACATCGGCATCCTGTTCTGGGCGGTGGTGTTCGGCATCGCGCTGAAGCTTGCCACCTCCTCCACCAAGAACGTGCTCCAGGATCTCTCCGACGCCGTGTCCACCACGGTGCGCTGGGTCATCGCCTGCGCCCCCTTCGGCATACTTGGCCTGGCCTTCAGCGCCGTGTCCACCAGCGGGTTGGCGATATTCAAGACCTACGGCCATCTGGTGGCGCTCCTTGTGGGCACCATGCTCTTTGTGGCCCTGGTGATCAATCCCATCATCGTGGCCCTGACCCTGCGGCGCAACCCCTTTCCCCTGGTGTTCAAGTGCCTGCGCAACAGCGGCGTCACTGCCTTCTTCACCCGCAGCTCCGCCGCCAACATCCCGGTGAACATGGAGCTGTGCAAGTCCCTGGGCCTGGACGAGGACCTCTACTCCGTGTCCATCCCCCTGGGCTCCACCATCAACATGGACGGCGCGGCGGTGACCATCACCATATTCTCCCTGGCCGCGGCCTTCACCACCGGGGTCACCGTGACCCTGCCCATGGCCATATTCCTCAGCATCGTGGCCACCTTCTCCGCCTGCGGCACCTCCGGCGTGGCCGGCGGGTCGCTGATGCTGGTGCCCCTGGGATGCTCCCTGTTCGGCATATCCAACGACATCGCCATGCAGCTGGTGGGCGTGGGCTTCATCATCAGCGTGATACAGGATTCCCTTGAGACCGCCCTCAACTCCTCCGGCGACGTGCTCTTCACCGCCACCGCCGAGTTCCGGGAATGGAAAAAGCAGAACAAAAAGCTGCCCATCTGACGGCGCATCACAAACAGAGGAAGTAACGGAACATGAAAACCATTAAAAGCGTGTATAAGATCGGCAACGGCCCCTCCAGCTCCCATACCGTGGGCCCCTTCCACGCGGCCCAGATATTCGGCCAGCGCTATCCCCAGGCCGACGCCTTCCGGGTGACGCTGTACGGCTCTCTGGCCTTCACCGGCGAGGGCCACGGCACGGGCAAGGCCATCCGCTCCGCCTTGCCGGGCATCGAGGTGGTGTTCGACCGGGAAAAGACGGACCTGCCCCACCCCAACACCATGCTCTTTGAGGCCATGAAGGACGGACAGCTCATCGGCTCCAACCGCATATTCAGCATCGGCGGCGGCTCCATCCGCATCGAGAACGAGACCTCCGACGAGGAGATCGAGCTGTATCCCCAGAAGAACTTCACCGAGATCCTCAAGATCTGCCGGGAGAGGGGCATGAACCTGGCCCAGTTCATATTCCGGATGGAGGACCCCTCCCTCCGGCAATACCTTCAGGACGTGTGGGACGCCATGAAGGACTCCATCCACCGGGGTCTCAATGCCGAGGGCATACTGCCCGGCGGCCTGGGCGTGGCCCGCAAGGCCAAGACCCTGTATCAGAAGCGGTGCTACAACGAGAGCGCCGACGTGACCATGAACCGGATCATCGCCGCCTACGCCTACGCGGTCAGCGAGGAGAACGCCGACGAGAACATCGTGGTCACCGCCCCCACCTGCGGCAGCTGCGGGGTGCTGCCGGCGGTACTGTACTACATGCAGTCCGAGCGGGGCTTCCCCGAGGAGGAGATACTGGACGCCCTGGCCGTGGCCGGCATGATCGGCAACGTGATCCGCACCAACGCCAGCATATCCGGCGCGGAGTGCGGGTGCCAGGCGGAGATCGGCAGCGCCTGCTCCATGACCGCGGCGGCCCTGGCCTCCCTCTACGGCATGAACATCGACCAGATCGAGGGCCTGACCTGCGACCCGGTGAAGGGCCTGGTGCAGATCCCCTGCATCGAGCGCAACGCCGTGGCCGCCATGCGCGCCATCAGCTCCGTGAACCTGTCCCGCTTCCTCTACTCCACCCGCAAGATCTCCTTCGACGAGGTGGTGGCCACCATGTACCGCACCGGCCGGGACATGGACGAAAAATACCGGGAAACCTCCCACGGCGGCCTGGCCCAGATCTACTACGCCAACTGAACCCATCGCGTAAAAAACGGCCCTCCCAGCTTCTGGAGGGTCGTCGTGCATTATGTGGGATCAGCCCCGCTTGCACATCAGCGGCACGCTGGAGAAGCCCTCGGGCCGGTCGTACAGCTGGCACTCGCAGTCGCCCAGGTGCTTCACCTTGAAGCCGTTCTTCTTGTATTCCTCGTAATCGAAGGCGTTCAGCTCGTCGATGGCGATCTGATGGAACTTGTCGAAATCCGGCCACCACTCCCAGCCGCTGCCGAAATCGTTGTACAGATAGGCGTCGGCGCACTGCTTGCCCAGCTCCGGCGTCACGTAGAACGCCCCCATGGCCAGCACGTTCACGCCGTTGCCGGTGATGGCCCGAAACGCCGCGGGCACCGACTCCACCACTCCCGCGTGCACCCCGGGGCACTTGCTGGCGGCGATGTGTATGCCCAT
>CADAGW010000274.1 GCA_902787475.1 uncultured Eubacteriales bacterium | reverse complement strand
CCTATCAGGCCTATTACGACCACGAGAGGGCCTTTTTCGGGGGCCGGTTCGAGGCCATATTTACCGACGAGCCGTCCTATATGGCGCCGTATATCGACAACGGCAACCCCACCGACCCTGCCGCGTACGAAAGCGGGCGGGGCAGCCGGTGGAATATCCCCATGGAGGACCGGATCGACCCCAGCATCCCCCTGTACCCCGCGGTGCAGTGGACGAAAGAGGTGGAAAAGACATTTGATCCGGCGCTGTATCCCGCCCTATTCGGCGGGGAGGGGGAGACGGCCAGGCGGGAGCGGTGGAAGTATCACCGGGAGATGTCCAGGCTCTACGGGGAGAGCTTTTTCGGGCAGATCGGCCAGTGGTGCGAGGCGCATGGCATCGACTTTTCCGGGCATATCCTATTGGAGGACGAGATACGGTATCATCCGTTGTATGAGGGCGATTTCTTTGAGAAGCTGGGGCATATGCGGGTGCCGGGGATCGATATACTCAACGCCTCGGCCCAGAGGGAGAAAAAGCTGCTGCTCACGCCCAAGCTGGCTTCCTCGGTGGCCCATCTGTGGGGGCGGGAGAGGGTGATGAGCGAGTCCAGCGCCCACTTCGAGCGGCACAACGGGATCAAGGTATCGGTGGAGGAGCGGATGGCGTCCAGCGCCATGCAGTATGTGTGCGGCGTGACGCTGATCAACAGCTATTTCCCGGCGGAGGATCTGCCGGAGGAGGAGAATCTGGCCTACGCCAGGATGCTCCAGCGGCTGACCCTCCTGTGCGAGGGCGGGAAGGCCGTAACCTCGGCGGCGCTGTATTATCCCATTGACAGCCTGATGTCTGACTATCTGCCCTCCGACCAGTCCATATGGACGAGGCCGTACCCGGAGAGCTACCGGGAGACGGCGGAGTTTTTCCAGAGCGCGGCGCTGGAAATGCTGGACAGGCACGTGGACTACGACGTGATCAACACCGACGGCCTGCTTAGGTGCCGGGTGGAAAAGGGAAAACTGGTGGCTCCCGGCGGGCAGGAATTCAGGGCCCTGGTGCTGCCGCCGGTGCGGGTGATGGAGGAGAAGCTATTGACCCGATTGGAGGAGGCCGCGGACGCCGGGGTGGCCGTCATCGCCGGGCCATGCGACCCGCTGGGGGACGTGGATCTGGGGGAGAGGTGCAGGCGGCTGCTGGACCGGTCCCGCCTGGCGGCCACGGGGGAGGAGGCCGCCTGCGCGGCCCAGGCCCTGGCCATGCCGGACATCGTGTGCGACGCGCCATGGATGCTGGCGGGGATCCGCCAGTTTACGGATCACAGGCTGGTGCTGATGGTGAACACCGAGGGGGAGCCCCGAACGGCGCAGATCCGCTGGTCCTTTGGGGGGAAGGCGAAGCTGCTCTGCCCCACCACGGGAGAGTGGAGGGACGTGGGCGAGGTGCCTGGCGCCCTCGAGTTTGGGCCCTGGCAGGTGCTGGCGCTGTGGGTGGAGGAATGACCCCCTATGCGCAAAATGGATGACCGAGCTTTGGGGAACGGATTGCTTCGTGGCTTCGCTCCTCGCCATGACAAATGACGACGTGGGCTTTCCCGGCGCTGCTGGAGGTCTTATGACCGGTGAAGCAATCCATACTCCCTGTCAATCGCTTGAAAACAAGAGATACCCGGCTGACGATGGCGTCAGCCGGGTGGTTTCGGTTTGGGGGAAGGGGGTCAGTATCTTTGGCTGATCTCCTCGATCACGTGGCCCACGCACTTTTCCACCGCGCCGTCCTCGAAGGGGTTGGTGAGATGGCCGACCTTGAGCAGCTCGAAGTAGCCCCGGGTGCCGCCGGCGCGGCAGAGGGTCAGGTAGTCCTGCCAGGCCTGGGAGCGGTCCTGCTTCATGCGGCCGTAGTACTCGAAGGCGCCCATCTGGGCCAGGGCGTAGTCGATGTAGTAGAAGGGGTAGAGGAATATGTGCTGTTTCTGCATCCAGAAGCCGCCCTCCTCCAGGAAGGGCTCGCCGTCGTAGTCCCGCCAGGGCATGTATTTCCGTTCGATCTGGCGCCATACCCCGCGGCGGGCCTTGGCGTCCATGGCGGGATCGGCGTAGACCCGGTGCTGGAACTCGTCCACGCAGGCCATGTAGGGGATCACGGCCAGGGCGCCGATCAGGTGGGCCGTCAGGTATTTTTCACAGTTGTCGCCGAAGAAGCTCTCCATCCAGGGGTAGGCGAAGTGCTCCATGGACATGGAGTGGATCTCGTTGATCTCGGAGGTGGAGCCGCAGAGCATGCTCACCGGTATGGAGCGCATGGAAAGATAGCCCTGGAAGGCGTGGCCCGCCTCGTGGGTCAGCACGTCCACGTCGGCGCTGGTGCCGTTGAAGTTGCTGAAGATGAAGGGGGCCTTGTAGGCGGCGAAGCGGGTCATGTAGCCGCCCATACGTTTGCCGGGCCGGGTCTCAAGGTCAAACAGCCGGTATTTGGTCATGAAGCCGAAGAACTCGTCGGTCTCCGGGCTCATTTCGCCGTACATTTTGCGGGCCTTGGCCACCAGCTGCTCCATGTCGCCTATGGGGTCCGCGTTGCCCTCGGGGAAGAGAAGGGCCTCGTCGTAGTAGAGCAGCTTGTCCACGCCCAGGCGGACGCGCTGCTTTTCCCGGATCTGCGCCACCGCGGGGGTGACGATCTGGCGGATCTGCTCCCGGAAGCGGGCGGTCTGATCCGCTCCGTAGTCGAAGCGGCGGCGCTGGAGGTAGGCCAGGTCGGTATAGCTGTCAAAGCCCAGCTTGCGGGCCATGCCGTCCCGAAGGGAGACCAGCTCGCTGTACTGATCGTCCAGGCGGGGGCTGATCTGGGCGTAGAGAGAGGCCCAGGCACGGAAGGCGTCCCGGCGCTCATCTCTGTCGGTGCTCTCCATGTGCTTGAGCAGGCCGTAGAAATTGCACTTCTCGCCCCTGAAATCCGTGACGGCCTTGGCGCTGTCCTTTTGGTACTGCTGGCACAATTCGCCCTCCCGGATCACGTCCTTCACGATCTTGGGGTCGGTGGTCTTGAGGGCCGCGTCGATGAGCCGGGTCAGCTGGGGGCCGAACTCCGCCTCGAAGTCCGCCCGGAAGGGGCACTGGGAGAGGGCGGTCTGGTATTCCTTGCGAAGGGGGATGAGGGAGGCGCTCTGTTCGCGGATCCACTTCATCTCCCCGTCGTAGTATTCGTCGGTGGTGTCGATGGTGTTTCGCACCGAGCAGAGGGAAAAGAGGGTGGAAAAGCGGGTCTCCGCGTCCTGCAGGGCGAAAAACGCGGCGCGGGCGTCGGCATAGGCCCGGGCGTTTTTCATCTGGTCGATGGCCTGGGTGTAGGCGGCTTTGAGGGCGTCCATGTCCGGGCGCTCGTAGGGCATGTTTTTAAATTCCTGCATTTCCATGGGCTCACGTCCTTTCCTGTCCATATTACCATATTTTGGCCGCCGGTTCAATGCTTTTACCCAATCATTGCCGTATTGTCAAAACCTGGAAGAGACAAAAGCCCCGGTTTGCGTGAGATGCGCTTGACGCATCTAGATGCGTGTGGTATACTATATGCGTCGGATGAAATCAAC
>CADAGW010000273.1 GCA_902787475.1 uncultured Eubacteriales bacterium | reverse complement strand
TTCGTTCCTCGCAATGACAACGGGTTTTTCCTGTCATTGCGAGGCGGTCTTTATGACCGACGAAGCAATCCGTAACCCCATGCGAGCGTTTGAAAACAAATGTGTATCGATCATGCAAAACAAGGGAACGGATTGCTTCGCCGCTTCGCTTCTCAAAATGACACCACGGGCATAGATACAATTGTGTCCCGCCCGAAGGGCGAAAATGGGATTCTTAAGGGCCTAAGGCCCTTAAGCGCAGGTCTGGGCGCGCGCAGCGCCCAGCGTCTCCCTTCGGTTACTCCGGCGTCTTCATGGCCTCCACCATGTCGATCTTCCGGTTCTTGCGGGCGATCATCCAGCCCACCGCCAGGGACACGCCGAAGGTGGTGAGGACGCTGACGGTATAGGTGAGGACGCCGAGCCGCAGGGACAGCTCGTATTCTCCCGCCAGGGCGATCAGGAGCACCTTCAGGGTCAGTACGCCCGCGGGCAGGCCCAGGGCCACGCCCAGGAGGGTGAGCCACACGTTCTGGCTGATCAGGAGCCTGCCGATATGCCGGTCCCGGAAGCCGATGACCTTCAAGGTGGCCAGCTCCCGGGTGCGCTCGATGTAGCTCATCACGCCCAGGTTGTAGAGCACCACCACACCCAGCACCACGGCCGCCACCACCAGCAGGATCACCATCATATCCAGTATCTCCATAAAGGAATCATAGGACTCCATCAGCACCTTCTTGGCCTGACGGCTGGCGATGAGGGAGGAATCCGGTATGTCCCGATCGTCGGTGTATATGGCCGTAAGGGTGTAGGGGAGACCCAGGGAATCGGCGTAGGCCTGGGTCATCACGATGTTCTTGCTGAGCATGGACCTCTGAACCCCCGCCACTTTGGCGGTGTAGCTTTTGTCGCTCCCGAAGGGGGAGAAGGTGATCTCGTCGCCAATCTTGTATTTGTCCGCCAGCCGCTGGCAGATGTACGCCCCGTCGTCCCCCAGGGAGAGAATGTCGTTTTCCGGGGTCAAAAAGCGGAGCTTGTCCCGGGTGACGCTGTATACCTCCGCGGACACCGCCTCCCCGTCCAGATCCACGGAGACGACGCCCTGCCAGTCGCCGCGCACCTGCTCCGAAAGGGCCATGGCTTTGGCCGTGTCCGCGTTCTCCGCCAGGTTCAGCTTGGTCTCGTAATGGCTGATGCGGTGGTCAAGATCATACATAAACGCGTCCATGGTGTCCACCATGCCAAGGGCGCCCACCAGCAGCAGCATGCACCCCACCACGCCCACCAGCGTCATGGCGGAGCGGGACTTGTGCCGGAGAACGTCACGAAGGTTCCACTGGGCCCCGAAGGGCAGCTTCTCCCACAGCCGGGTCTGTTCGATGGCGGTCTTCCGGGTCACCCGGGGCACGTAGGGCCTCAGGGCGTCCGCCGCCGTGCCGCGGAGCATCTTTTTGACCGACAGGAAGCTGATCAGCGTCAGAGACAGCACCGTGGCTGCCACCGCCGCGTGGTTGAACCAGGGGAACACCACCGTCCAGTCCGTCATGTCGAAATAGGTGCCCATCATGCCCTGGGGGTTCATGATCATGTAGGCGATGCCGTAGCCCAGGGCCACGCCCAGTATGGATCCCACCAGGCCGATCATCAGACCATAGCTCGTATAGTGCCGGGCGATGCGCTTGTCACGGAACCCCAGGGCCTTCAGCGACCCGATCTGGGTCTTTTCGTTGGCCGTGATCCGGTGCATGGTGGTCACCATGGTCAGTATGGCGATCAGCAGAAACAGCACCGGCAGCACGGAGGCCATGGTCTTTCCCTCCTTGGCCTCGCCCATGGCCTCGGCGTATACCATGTGCTCGTCCTTGGAAAGCACCAGCGCCGTCACCCCCAGCGCCTTCCGGATCCGGGGCTCGATCTCCTCTTTCGCAAGGTCGGTGATCAGGTGGATCTGGGAGTAATACTCCATGCCCACCGCCTTTTTGAGCATCGCGGGGCTGATGTAGGCGAAGCCGAAGTGGGTGTAATCCGGCATCAGCTGGGTGGAACCCTCCACGCAGATCATGTATTCTCCGCTCTTGGCCAGGCCCGCCACCTGGCCGGTGATGCTTTTGCCCATGCAGGTGAGGGTCATATCGTCGCCTATGGATATGCCGTTCATCTCCGCGAACTGGTCGGAGAGCCATATGCCGCTTTCCGATCCCGGGTCGTATTCCGCACCGGAGGTGACGGCCATGGTGCTGACGGCGTAATTGTCCACCACCGTCAGGGCCAGCATCTGCTCCCGGCCCTGTATGTCCACGTTGACGGACAAAAACCGGGCGGCCTTTTGAACGCCCTCTATGGCCTTTACGGCCTCCAGGTTCTTCTTGGTAAAGCCCATGACGGACTGGGAATAGACCCGTATGTCGGCGTAATTGGTGTCCGCAAGGAACTGTCCCACGTCCACCTCGATGGTCTTCCACTCCGCGTTGAACCCCACGAATATGCCCACGCCCAGGGCCACCATGATGATCATGGACAAAAACTGGGCCTTGTACTTAAGGGCCGTGCGGATCAGCTTCTTTTTTAGCATCACCAATCCACCTCTTCCACCGACAGGGGCGACGCCTGCTCCTCACAGGAGAGGATCCGCCCATTTTTCACCCGCACCACCACGTCCGCCATTTTGGCGATGTTCTGGTTGTGGGTCACCACGATGATGGTCTTGCCCATGGTGCGGGCCATGGACAACAGGAGCTTTAGTATCACCACGCCCGTCTCCGAGTCCAGCGCCCCCGTGGGCTCGTCGCACAGAAGGATCCGGGGGTTCTTCGCCAGCGCCCGGGCGATGGACACCCTCTGCTGCTCGCCGCCGGAGAGCTGGGCCGGGAACTGGTTCAAGTGGTCGCCCAGGCCCACCTTCGCGAGAAGCTCTTTGGCGTCCAGGGCATGGGGGGCGATCTCCTTCACCAATTCCACGTTTTCCCGCACCGTCAGGGTGGGGATCAGATTGTAGCTTTGAAACACGAAGCCCACCGTGGCCGCCCGGAAATCCGCCAGCTCGTCGCCGGTCAGCCTGGATATGTCCTTGCCGCCCACCACGATGGTGCCGGAGGTGGGGCTGTCCAGGCCGCCCAGCAGGTTTAACAGCGTGCTCTTGCCCGCGCCGCTGGGCCCCAGCACCACCACGAACTTCCCCTCCTCGATGCTCAGGTTCACGCCGTCCAGGGCCTTTAGCTGATGCTCGCCGCTCTGATACACCCTCGTTACGTCCCGGAATTCCAATATGGCCATATACACGTACCTCTCTCTGAGTAAGTTAAGTCTAACTAATGAGAGTATACTCCTCACTTGCGCCACTGTCAAGTAAAGAATCGCCTTTCACCGTTACGGCCTGGGAAAAATAACGGTGGACAGACGAAGAAAAATGTGGTATGATAAACTGTAAGCGTATGCGGAAAGGGGGAGAGGGTATGGCGTATCTGGCGCTGTACAGGCGGTGGCGTCCCAGCCGGTTCGATCAGGTAAAGGGGCAGGACGTGATCGTCAGCACCCTCAAAAACCAGCTCCGTTCCGACCGGATCCCCCACGCCTACCTGTTTTGCGGCAGCCGGGGCACC
>CADAGW010000272.1 GCA_902787475.1 uncultured Eubacteriales bacterium | reverse complement strand
ATTGGTGATCTCCACCCGTATGGTGTTCTCGCCCTCCCGCACCAGATCGGTCACGTCCGCCCGATACGGCGCCCAGCAGAAATCCTTCACCTTCGAGCCGTTCACATACACCCCCGTCACGATGGCGTCCGGCCGATCGAAGGCCAGCACGGCCCGATCCGCCCGGGGCAGTACCGCCGTCTTTTCCAGGGCGACGGTCCCCGCGAAGAAGGGGAACCCCTGCGCCTCCAGCCTGTCTGCCTCCACGGCCTCCGGCCTCTTGCCAACGACAAACGGCCCCTCCATGGCCGCGGTGCGCCGGGGCCCGTCCGCCTGCGCTCCCAGATTGTATACCCCGAAATCGCCCCACAGATACACCGCCTCCAGCTCCGTCTCCACCGTCACACGATTGCTCTCCGCCTCGTGCATGGCGTGGTTCTTGACGTAGTACACACGTTCAGGGTTTACGAACATCCTGCGCACCACAAGCTGGTTTTCGCCCCTTTTGCACCGCACCGGCAAGGCCTTCAGGCACTTGTCCACCCGCCAGTCCGCGGGCTCCGAGGATACTTTCTCTCCGTTCAGCGTAAAGGCGCACTTCTCCACGTCCTCCGCCAGCAGGAACAGCTCCATCCCCTCCTCCGAGGTGAAGGAGAATTTGAGGTACACCTCCCGGTTCTTTTCCTCCTTCATCAGCCGCTTCTGTATGTCCAGTATGTATTCTTCGTCCTCCCAGGTCTCCCCGTCAAAGGACAGCCTGCAGTGATCCAGCGTCAGGGCGTTTTCCGTGCACGCCGCCACCCGCCATTCTCCCTCCAACTTCACCGTCTCCCGGGCCGGGGGCAGGGGAGAGGGGATGGGGGCCCAGGGCCCAGCAAACAATATCACCGCCTGCCCGCCCTCCAGGTGCATCCGCCCCGCGTCCACAGGCTCCTTGGCCATGTTCCCCGTCTCCGGGTCGTATTCATACCAGCACCCCTCCGCCTCCAGCCGGAAATCCGCGCAGGCGTTCAGGTCGTTGTTCACCACATACAAAAATCTCTGCCCCTGCCAATCCCACCGGGTCACATACAGCCCCTTCCCCGGCGCCGCCCGCACCGGGGCCTCAAACGCCCCCCGGATGCCCTCGGGGCTCATTTCGATCTTCTCCATGCCGATGTCCAGCGCCCCCGGCACACCGTCTATGAGCCTTGGCGCGTCCCCGGCACACACCACCCGTCCGCCACCCGCGGAGTATTCTTTAAGGAGCCTGGCGGTGTCAGACGATATGGCGCATATATCCGGCAGAAGCACCGCCTCATACCGGCACTCCCCCACAATGAGCGTATGCCCCTCGGCCCGGCCCAGCGTCCGCATCAGCGCCTCGTCCCCCAGATGGGGCGACACGCCCATTTCCAGCAGGGTCTCCAGGGTCATGTCGATCCCCTTTTGAAGCGGTTCACAGCTCTTCTCCGACCCGTCATACGCCGCCCACACGCTCTCCATGGGGTGGATCACCAGCACGTCCGTCTCCATGCGGCTCTCGGCGATCAGCTTGCACACCCGGGCAAAGTAATCGTTGTATGGCCTGTATTTTGTGAACCAGGGCTGCTGGTAGTGAAGCGACGCCGGATACTCCCGCTTTCTGGATCCCCGCAGGCTGTACAGCCCCAAATGCTGCAGATGGTCGTTGATCCCCAGCGCCGCCTGCATCTGGGCGATCCACTTCATCTCCTCCAGCGACACGTTCCACCCCGCGCCCCCGAACATCTCGCACAGCACCCGCTTTTTCCCGGTCTGCTGGGCGGCGGAGGTGAGCTGCAGGGTGTTGAGGGGCCTGACCGCCGTCCGGGTCAGCCAGTCCACCCCCGGCACCGTCATGTTCCGGTAAAAGGGCATGGTACCTATGGAGCACCTCAGCTGCCCCACCAGATCCTCCTCCAGGCACGTGTGCCCCGTAAAGGCCACGCCCCGCTCCTCGCACCATTTTTGGAGCTTCCCGGCGTAGTTCTCCGCAAAGCATCTCTCCATCAGCCGGTACACCTTCACCCGCACCCTCTCGCACCCCGGCGCGGGGTAAAACAGCTTCACCAGCTGGGGCAGCAGGGCCTCGCCCTCCTCCTTTTCATACAGCTCCGGCAATATATCCGACCAGGGCGTGGCGTACCGGGCCGTCTGGGGCTCGTCGGAGAATATGCCGTATACCCCGTCAAACGTGCCCAGCTTGTCAAGGTAATCCTGATAGCTGGCCTCTATAAACGCCTCCACCACCCGGGGATCCATGTTGTCCACATAATACGGATCATACCGTTTGTACACCCGGATCAGCGTCTCTTCCGGCGGCAGGGCCTCCGGCTTTTCCACCGGCGCATATTCCTTGGTCCACAGCCCCAGGGTGCACTCGTTCCTTCCTGCTTCCCCGGCCCGTATCTCCTCGCACAAAAGGTACTTAAGCTGGTATTCCTTCCCCTTCCCGTTCACCTTCCCTGCTCCGAATCCGCTGGGCCAGCCGTGCTCGTCGTCGATGATGGTCACCATGCCCAATTCCCGTCCCCGCCGGATCATGGCCTTCACGCTGTCCATCCACTGATCCCCGGCGTAGGGTATGGTCAGCCCGCCCCGGGCGTGCATCACATACCCGCCCAGCCCGGCCTCATGCATCCTGTCGATCTGCCAAACCGTCTCCTCCGGCGTGATGTTCTCAAGCCACCCCCAGTAATTCCGGGTGCGGTACTCCGTCTCCGGCTCCCTGAGGCGATCCACATTCGGCATGCCCGTCCCTATCTGGCTCATACGTCCTCCTCCCGGGGCGTCATAAAATGCCCCTGCGCGTATTCAAACGCCTCCATACACCGCTCCCTGGCCTTTTTGCTCTCGTCTCTCCAGGGCCTGAGTAAATCAAACGCGTGGGTGTTCCCCGGATATACGTCCGCCCGGGCCCATATCCCGTTTTCCTTCAGCTTGTACACAAAGTCCAGCGTCTCCCGGTAAAACGGCTCCCCCTGGCACACGAAGGTATACGCCGGCGGCAGACCCCGCCAGTCCCTCTGCCTGGCCGGGGCGGCGTAGGGCGATACGTCCTTTTTCGCGTCTTTTCGCAGATACATCCGCCACCCCATATGGTTCTTCCGGGTGTTCCACACCCTGCCGTGATTGTCCCGGGAGGACTCCGTGTCCAGATTGTCCAGCATGGGGTAGAGGGGCATCTGAAAGGCCACCCGCACCTCTCCCCGGTCCCGGGCCATCATGCACACCGCCGCCGCCAGCCCCCCGCCGGCGCTCTCGCCGCCCACGACGATCTGCTCCTCCCGGCCCCCCAGCTCCCGGGCGTGCGCCTTCAAATACAAAAGCGCCCCGTAGCAGTCTTCTGCCGCCGCCGGATAGGGCTCCATCCAGGACAGCCTATACCCCGGCGACACCACCACCGCCCCGAACCTCCGGGCCAGATCCATCCCCCGGCTGAACAGCGCCATCTCCTTCATGCCGGTCATATATCCGCCGCCGTGGATCCACAATACCGCCGCCCCGCCCTTCGCGCCAACCGGCTTCAATATCAGCAGGGGCACATGCCGCCCCGCATGCTCCACCCTCCGCCATTGTGCCTTTACCCGGTACATGATCCTTCTCCTTCTC
>CADAGW010000271.1 GCA_902787475.1 uncultured Eubacteriales bacterium | reverse complement strand
GAGCTGACGGAGGGCATGTCCCTGTGCGTCCCGGATGGCGCAGAGCCCTGCGAGGAGGGCATCGTACAGCCCGGGCAGAGCTTTACCGATCTGCTCATCTCAAACGACGTAAGCTACATGGCATTTAGGGCCGCCAATCCCACCATAAGGCCCGGTTCCCTCAGGGCGGGCGACAGCTACTGCCTGCCGCCGGAGGATATCCGGGAGGAATGCTGCCTCAGGGGCGAAAGCTACACCCTTACTGAAGGCGATACCCTTGAAACCGTGGCCGCAGAGAGACGGGTCACCCCCGGCAGGCTATTGCGCTTTAACCCCTGCCTGGCCCCCTCGGACTTCGTCCCGGGCCGCTCCGTCTGCGTATGATCCGACCATATTCCATCGCGCTGCCGCCCTTTGGGGCGGCACATTTATTTTTCTGTAAACCTATTGACGGGGCTATATATCCATGATACACTCCGTTTAGTTAGGAGGTTGATAATTTGAGCACAAATGATTTGGACGCCTCGCCCCGGCATATCGTGGGCATGATCATGTGGCTGTGCCACCGGCACCGCCAGCGGGTGTCGGAGCGTATGGAGCAGATCGGCATCGGCGGAGGTGCCGGGCCCATACTGATGACCCTGGGCTGCTGCGGCGAAATGAACCAGAAGGAGCTGGCCGAAAAGGTGCACGTGTCTCCCGCCACGGTGAGCCAGACGCTGAAGCCCCTGGTCAAGGCGGGCCTGATCGAGCGCAAGAGCGATGAAAAAGACGCCCGGGTGTTCCGCCTGCGGCTGACCCAGGAGGGCGAAAACAAGCGGAAGGAAGCCATCGAGGTGTTTTCCCGGCTGGATCTGGACCTTCTGGGCCCCCTCTCTGAGGAGGAGCAGATCGTCCTTACCTCCCTTCTTCATAAAATGGAAGCCCACATGAAAGGAGACGCCCAGTGAAGAGACTCTACAAATACGTAAAGCCCTATCTCAGATGGACCCTTCTGGCCCCCCTGTTCATGGTGCTGGAGGTGGCCATGGACCTGGTACAGCCCACCCTCATGAGCCGCATTATCGACGTGGGCATCGTAAACGGCGACGCGCCATATGTAATGAAGATCGCGGGCCTCATGATCCTGGCCGCCCTCACGGGCATCATCGGCGGCGTGGGCAATATGTACTTTTCCACCAAGGCGGGATTCGGCTTCGCCAAGGACATGCGAAGCGATCTGTTCCACAAGGTGCAGTATTTCACCTTCGCCAACATAGACACCTTCAAGACAGGCTCCCTGGTCACCCGCATCACCAACGACGTGACCCAGATCCAGAACGCCTTCACCACCTGCATCCGCATGCTGATCCGATCTCCCTTCCTCTTTATCGGCGGCATATACTGCGTGCTGCGCCTAAACGTCCGCCTGGCCCTGGTGGTGCTGGCGGCCATACCTGTTCTGGTGTGCCTGATCGTGGTGATCATGAAGCTGGCCATGCCGCTGTTTAAGACCGTGCAGGAGCGGGTGGACCGGGTCAACGTGGTCATGCAGGAAAACCTGGCGGGCGTCAGGGTCATCAAGGCCTTCGGCCGCTCCGCCTACGAGAAGGAGCGCTTCGGCCACGCCAACGACGCCCTGATGAACGTGAGCCTGAAGGCGGGCCGCATCATGGCCACCTTCGGCCCCGCCATGGGCCTGATCATGAACATCGCCCTGGTGGCCATCTACTGGCTGGGCGGCGGCATGGCCATCGCCGAAAAATACGGCATGACCTCCGGCAGCGTCATGGCCTTCGCCAGCTACATCACCCAGATCCTCTTCTCCCTCACCATGTCCTCCTTCATGCTCATGTTCCTCTCCCGGGCCAAGGTGTCCGTGGACCGTGTCAACGAGGTGCTGGACGCCAAGATCGACATCGAGGACCACCCGGGCAGCACCTGCGCCGTCACCCGGGGCGAGGTCCGCTTTGAGGACGTCACCTTCCGCTATCCCGGCCAGGCCGGTGAGCCCGTGCTCTCCCACATATCCTTTACCGCCAAGCCCGGCACCAAGACCGCCATACTGGGTGCCACGGGATCGGGCAAGACCAGCCTTGTGAATCTCATCCCCCGGCTCTACGACGTGGAGAGCGGCCGGGTGACCATCGACGGGCAGGACGTGCGCCGCTTCGAGCTTAAGACCCTCCGCTCCGCCATCGGCGTGGCCCTTCAGGAGAGCGTGCTGTTTACCGGCAGCATCGCCGAGAACCTGCGCTGGGGCGACCCCAACGCCACCGAAGCGGACCTGGACGAAATGACCCGTGTGGCCCGGGCCGACGAATTTATAGGCAAGACGGAAAAGGGCTATGACACGGAGCTGGGCCAGCGGGGCGTGAACCTGTCCGGCGGCCAGAAGCAGCGCATGTGCATCGCCCGGGCCCTGGTCAAAAAGCCCAAGATCCTCATACTGGACGACTCCACCAGCGCGGTGGATCTGACCACCGAGGCGGCCATACAGGACGGCCTCAAGGAAAAGCTGTCCGGCTGCACGGTGTTTTTGATCGCCCAGCGCATCAGCGCCGCCCTGGACGCCGACCAGATCATCGTGCTGGACGACGGAAAGATCGCCGACATCGGCACCCACGAGGAGCTGAAAAAGCGGTGCGACATCTACCGCCAGATCGTCATATCCCAGCTGGGAAAGGAGGCGGCGTAATGGAAACCGGACGCAAAAAGAAGTTCGCTCCCGCCCAGGGCGGCATAGGACACGGCCCGGGCCGGGGCCGGTTCATGGAAAAGCCCAAGCTGAAAAACGCCAAGGGCACCCTCCTTCGCCTGCTTGGCTACCTGAAATACGTCCGCGTCCCCATGATCTGCGCCCTCGTCGCCCTGATCCTCGCCAGCGTGGCCAACCTGACCGCCCCCCGGGTGGCGGGCCGCATCATAGACGCCATCGTGGGCAAGGACACCTCCGCCCTGGGCCGCTATGTGCTGATGCTCCTTGGCATATACGTGATCAGCACCGTCTTTTCCTGGGCCCAGTCCATCCTCCTCACCGACGTGTCCAACAAGAGCGTGCGGATGATCCGGAAGGACCTTTTCGACCACGTGCAGACCCTGCCCCTGAAATTCTTCGACTCCCGGCCCCACGGGGAGCTGATGAGCCGGCTGACCAACGACGTGGACAACGTGTCCAATATGCTCTCGAGTACCCTCACCCAGGTCTTTTCAAGCGTCATCACCTTCGTGATGTGCCTCTACTTCATGCTCTCCATGTCCTGGCGAATGACCCTTGTGTCCTTCGTGGTGATCCCGCTTTCCATGCTGGTGGTGCGGGCCATCACCAAGCGCACGGGCAAGATGTTCAAGGCCCAGCAGGCGGCTTTGGGCGAGATCAACGGCATCGTGGAGGAAAACGTCACCGGCGCCAAGGTGGTCAAGGTCTTCTGCCGGGAGGAAGCGGTGATCGAGGAGTTTGAGGAGGCCAACGCGGAATACGCCCAGGTGGGCGCGCGGGCCAATATCTTCTCCAGCTCCATGGGCCCCATCATGAACTTCTTCGGCAACCTGACCTTCGCCCTGGTGGCGGGCGTGGGCGGATACCTGGTCAGCGGCGGCATCATGAGCGTGGGCGTGATCCAGAGCTTTCTCCAGTACGCCCGCACCTTCGCCCA
>CADAGW010000270.1 GCA_902787475.1 uncultured Eubacteriales bacterium | reverse complement strand
AAGGCCCAGATTCTCATAGGGGATCTTCACCACCCGGCTTTCGGGATACATATTGTACGCCGCGTGCACGCCCCAATAGCCTATGGCCCGATCCCCGGGCTTCACTCTCGTCACGCCCTCGCCCACGGCCGCCACCACGCCCGCCGAGCTGTACCCCAAACACCTGGGAAACTTCACCGACGGCCCCGACGCCGGGCCCACGTTGGGATTGCCCGTGATGTTGGCCTTCTCCGTCCCCGGGCTCACCGTGGAATAGGCCGTGCGGATCAGCACCTGCCCCGGCCCCGGCCTCTCCTCGATCTCGTCCACCGTCAGCTCCGCCCGATTGGCCTCCGGAAACCATATCTTCTCCCGTTTCATGGCAATATCCTCCTTGAACTATCCACTCTCCAAATCACGAAACACTCCCGCCCTTCCAGTCATGAAAGAAACGAGTGTCTTTATCCCCCCAATGTCATTGCGAGAAGCGAAGCGACGAAGCAATCCGTTCCCATCCCATTAGGAACGGACGCCATCGCATTATGCACAATGTCATTGCGAGGCCGAAGGCCGAAGCAATCCGTTCCCCCGCCTCCCCAGATTCCCGTCCGGCGCCCACGCCCGTCTTTCCCTGCGGGATACTTCCCGCGAATGGCTTCCCCTTGGGGGGAAGCTGTCACGCGAAGCGTGACTGATGAGGGGTCCCCCCTCACACCATATCCACATCCATATGCGCGTACAGATTCCTGTGTACTTCCCTCAGCGTCTCCACCGGCGACTGAAACATCACCGGCGATACGCAGTGGGCCGGGAACTGCCCAAAGGACAGCATGGACCCAAACATGGGCGCGATGGCCCTCTGATGCCGCCCAAACCGCCCTCCGGCCACGTATATATAGGGCTTGGTCAGCTCGTGCCTCAGCCTCATCATGGTCTCAAAGGCCTCCCGCATCTCCGCCTCTGTGTTCACCTGGGGCACGATCTTCACCACGTCCGCCCCCCGGTCCTCGAAGTCCTTGAGCTGATCCACCACCTCCCCCGCCGTCCGGCTCACCTGCATGTGGGAGGACATCACCACGGCGCATCCCGCGTCGTGAATCGCCTCTATCAGCTCTTTTTGCTTCCTGATCGCCGCCCTGTCCCGGCTGTACTCCCTCTCCGACGGGTCAAACAGATCCCCCATCACGTCCACGATGGACGCCCCGGCCCGGGCCGCCCGCAGGAGATACTCTGCCCGCTCCTCATCCGTGAGCCTGCCGCCCTCCTCGCACCGGTACTGCATGGCCAGTATGGGCCGCACGGTGCTCTCCATCACTTGTGAGAGCTTGTCCACCGTCTTTTCCTCGTCCGCCAGCCCCCGCATATCCACGCCCACGGCGTCCGCCCCGGCGAAGTCCGCGTTGTGCACCTGGGCGATGGTGTCCCCCAGCCCCTTTTCGGACAGCAGCGCGCACACAAAGGGCCTGGGCAGGGTCAAAAAGGTCTGCTTCATGTTCTGTCCTCCTTATACTGTTTTGCATCTAAACGATGTGTTTGAGCTACGGACTGCTTCGCCAGTCAAAAGATCTCCTCGCCCTGGCTGGATAACACCGTTGTCATTGAGAGGAATGAAGTGACGAAGCGATCCGTCCCCATGCCATTCTGTCGCATAGACGGTGAAACAGTATTACCGAACCGTCAGCACCATCTTGCCCACATTCTTCCCCTCGGCCATCATCCGGTGGGCCTCCTCCGCGTTTTCAATGGCAAACGTTCTCCAGATGTGGGGACGTATCTCCCCGCTCTCCACCCTGGGCCACAGCCTCTCCACCATTTCCCGGAGCAGTATCCCCTTCTCCTGGGCGGAGCGGCTCCTGAGAGTGGTGCCGATGAGCCTCGCCCCGGTCACATACAGCTTTTTAAGGTCCACTCCGCTGATATCCCCCGCCAGCGTGGCGATCATGATCCACCGCCCGCCCCGGTTCATGTGGGGCAGGCACTTTCCCACCGTCTCGCCGCCCAGGCAGTCCACGGCGATGTCCACGCCCCGTCCGGCGGCCTTCTCTTCCTCCATCACCGCCGCCAGATCCTCCCTGTCCGTCACCACGATCCTGTCCGCCCCCAGCCTCTCTATGGCCCGGGCGGTGGCCTCGTCCCGCACGGTAGTGATCACCCGGGCCCCAAAGGCCCTGGCCATGGGGATCAGCACGCTGGCCAGTCCGCTGGCCCCCGCCTGCATCAGCACCGTGTCCCCGGCCTTCATCTGGCCCTCCTTGAACAAAAACAGATACGCCGCCCCGAACACCTCCGGAAGCGCCGCCGCCTCGGCCATAGAAAGCCCCTTGGGTATGGGCATCAGCATCTCCCGGGGCGCCGCCACGTACTCCGCGTATCCCCCGCCACCCAGCAGAGCGCAGGCCGCGTCTCCCACGTGCCATTCGCCTTCCCTGGCCACGTCCTCGTCCACCTCGGCCACGATCCCCGCGGCCTCCAGGCCCATCCACTCCGGCCAGCCCGCGGGCGGCGGATATTGTCCGGCCCTCTGCAGAAGATCCGCCCGGTTCACGCCCGCGGCATGTATCTCCAACAGCACCTGATCCTTTCCCACCCGGGGCTTTTCCACCTCTGTCCACCTAAGCTCCCCGTTTTTTCCGATCAGTACCGCCCGCATGCGCCCAGCCCCTTTCCATTTGCCTTTTTTCGCTTTTCATGGTACAATACTTTCGCGGCAAAGTCCATGTATATTTTCCCCATTTTCATGTACATTCCGGAGGCGAAAACACATGTCCGTGGCCTTTTCCCTCACAGAGCGGCACCGGGTGGCCGCCGCGAATTCCCACTGGTACCACCAGCCCACCTCCCCTTTATACCTTGACCGGGTCCTCCCCTGCCACGATTTTATATACCTCGAGGCCGGCCAGTGGACCATCACGGAAAACAGCACCGACTTTCTTCTGGAGCCCGGCGACGTACTCATCCTTTCCGCCGGCCATCACCACTACACCCGCCTGCCCTGCGCCCCGGACACCCGCACCATGTGCCTGCACATCTCCCGGGAGCCCGGCGACGTCCCCGGCCACAGCGGCACCCTCATGCTCCCCTCCCTCATCCACGCCGCCTTCCTGCCCGCCATCCGCGCCCGGTTCCAGGAGATCGTCTCCGCCGCCTGGGGGGACGGCCCCCACCGGGAGGGCCGGCTCAGCGCCCTGTTCGAGCTGCTCCTCTACGATCTGGCCGACGCCCGCCCCGGCGTCCAGGCCCCCGACTCCTCCCTGGCCCAGGAGATCATAGACATCCTCCGCGCCTCCCCCCACCTCAATTTCCGCGTGGAGGACATCTGCGCCGCCGTCCACGCCTCCGAAAAGGCGGTCAACGACGCCATCCAAAAGCGTTCCGGCATGACCTTCGCCCGCTACCAGGCCCACATCAAGCTGGAAATGGCCGCCCAGCACATCCGCATGGAACCCGATATCCGCTTAAAGGAGATCGCCGCCATGTTCGGATTCTGCGACGAATTCCACCTGAGCAAGGCCTTCAAAGCCAAATACGGCGTCTCCCCCTCCCAATACCGCCAAAAACCCGTCCCACAATAATCTCTTTCAATCCCCCGCCCCCCAAACACTCCGTCCCCAATCAAAACAGGCAGAGCCACCCCGCTC
>CADAGW010000269.1 GCA_902787475.1 uncultured Eubacteriales bacterium | reverse complement strand
TGGCCATTGTCGTTTACGATGTCGGTGTAGCGGAGCCGGGCCACCGCCACGCCGGCGTCCAGTATTTCCTCCTGGGGGTAGCAGGGGTTGGGCTCCTGGGCCGCGAAGTCCAGAAACACCATCAGCGGATATGGTCCCGCCCCCATGGGCAGGGTCAGGTCAAAGGGAAAGGCGAAGTCGCCAAAGTCCGCGTGAAAGCGCACCTCGATTTTCTCCTGAATCCCCTTGCCCCCATAGGTCTCCTCCCGATGGGAGAGCACGGCGGATTCCGCCTTTTCGGGTTTTGGCGGCGTGACGCCGTATTCGTGGCGGGAGAGTATGTCCAGCATCTTTTCTCTGCTCAAAAGGGGCGGAAGGTTTCTCTCCCCGATCCATTCCTTCAGCAAGGTATCTCCTCCTTTCGCGTTCCGGGCCTGTTGGCCTCTCGTTTAACACAGCAATAACACTTTGTGGATTGCACAGCCTGTGTTTCCGTCTCATAATTGTAGCATATATGTACCCATGGGCGCAACTGCCCGGCGGGACATTTCGTCCAAAAGGTATTATCGCTCGGGAGGCGCTCTGAGGTGGGAAACTGGTTCGATCAGGATACAAAAAAGGCCGCTGTGGTCAGCACCATCGCTTCGGTGGTCAGCGTCAGCGTAGCCATGCTCATATTCCGGAACGGCAACACGTCCTCCTCCCTGTCCCGGTTTTTGACGGTGCTCTCTCCCCTGATCTGGGGGTTCGCGCTGGCCTATCTTCTGGCCCCGGCGCTGAGGCGCCTTGAAAACCTTCTGTCCAAAATCACAGACCGGAAAAAGCCCCGGCCCACCTTAAAGCGGGTCATCGCCCTGGCCATCATATACATCATATTGATAGTGGTGCTCTTTTCCGTCATCTCCTGGCTTCTGCCCGAGCTGGTCAAGTCCATCATGAACCTGGTGGACGTGCTGCCCGGATATGCCCGGTACCTGGGCACCCAGCTGACCAACTTCCTGGCCAAGCACGACATAGATACCCAGCAGCTGGCCCAGGCCCTGGGCGCGGGCGAGAACTGGCTGGACAGCGCGCTCAACTACCTCAGGCCCCTGCTCAACAACGTGGTGAACATCTCCATGAGCCTCACCAGCACCCTGTCCAATTTCTTCATCGGCCTGATCGCGTCCATCTATATGCTGGCGGGCAAGGAGCGCTTCGCCCGGCAGATCAAGAAGCTGATGTACGCCTTCTTCCCCAAGGATCGGGTGGACACGGTGATCCACTGGGCCCGGCAGGGACACAGGACCTTCGGCGGCTTCATCGGCGGCAAGATACTGGATTCGGCCATCATAGGCATCGTGTGCTATCTGTTCATGCTGGTCACCCATATGCCCTACTCTCTGATCCTCAGCGTCATCGTGGGCGTCACCAACCTGGTGCCCTTCTTCGGCCCCCTGGTGGGCGGCGTGGTGGCCAGCCTCATCATGATCCTGGTGGATTCCTCCCAGGCCATACTCTTTATCCCCTTCTGCATCATACTCCAGCAGATCGACGGCAACATACTGGGCCCGGCCATACTGGGCGATTCCATAGGCCTGTCTCCCTTCTGGGTCATGGCGGCCATCATCGTGGGCGGCAAGCTGTTCGGCTTCGTGGGCATGCTGGTGAGCATCCCCGTGTTCGCCCTGATCTACGCCATCGTGCGCACCGTGGGCAACCGGCGGCTGGCCCAAAAGGGCATGTCCGTGGCCACGGACGACTACGAAAACTTCCCGCCGCCGGATGAGACCCTGGACGGCGGGAGCCAGGTCAAGCCCGGCTATCTCACCAGGCTGAAGGCGCTTTTCAAAAGCTGCCGGCGCAAGGGCGGCAAGAAGGCGTCCTGATACCACTGTATCCTATCCTTAGGAGGAATGAATATGTCCATACTGCTCACCGGCGGCGCCGGATACATCGGCTCCCACACGGCGGTGGAACTGCTGAACGCGGGCTATTCCGTGGTCATCGCCGACGACTTTTCCAACAGCTCCCCCGAGGTCATCAAGCGGGTGGAGGAGATCACCAAAAAGACCGTGTCGGTCTACCGGGTGGACGTGGCCGACAAGGCCGCCATGCGGGACCTGTTCTCCCATGAGACCATCGAGGCCGTGATCCACTTCGCGGGCTTCAAGGCCGTGGGCGAATCGGTGAAAAAACCCATGATGTATTACCGCAACAACCTGGACACCACGCTGACGCTTCTGGAGTGCATGAAGGAATTCGGCGTGAGCCGCATCATATTCAGCTCCTCCGCCACCGTCTACGGCTCGCCGGAGCGGGTGCCCATCGAGGAGACCGACAAGACCGGCGGCTGCTCCAACCCCTACGGCTGGACCAAGTGGATGATCGAACAGATCCTGACCGACACCGCCAAGGCCGACGATACCCTCTCCTGCGTGCTGCTTCGCTACTTCAACCCCATCGGGGCCCATCCCAGCGGGCGCATCGGCGAGATGCCCAACGGCATTCCCAATAACCTGATGCCCTACATCACCCAGGTGGCCGTGGGACGGCTCAAGATGCTCAACGTATTCGGCAACGACTACGACACCCCCGACGGCACCGGAGTGCGGGACTATATCCACGTGGTGGATCTGGCCAAGGGACACGTCGCTGCGCTGAAATACGCCCTGGATCACACCGGATGCGAGGCCATCAACCTGGGCACCGGCATTGGATACAGCGTGCTGGACATGGTGCACAGCTTCATGCGGGTCAACAAGGTGGACATCCCCTTCGTCATCGCTCCCCGCCGTGGCGGCGACATCGCCCAGTGCTACGCCAACCCCGCCAAGGCGGAGCGCCTGCTGGGCTGGAAGGCCGAGAAGAACCTGGACGACATGTGCCGGGACTCCTGGAACTGGCAGAAGAACAACCCCAACGGGTACGAGGACTGACCGGTCCCGATTGGGTATATGACCTTCAGTGGACTGCCCGGAGAAAACGCTTCATATGGTGTTTTCTCCGTTTTTTGTTCCTCTGGCGTTTCGCCGGTCCATACTGTTCTTCTAAGCGATGGATTGTGGTTACGGATTGCTTCGTCGGTCTTTCAGACCTCCCCGCAATGACGGAAAGCCCCATTGTCACCCCGAGGAACGAAGTGACGAAGCAATCCGTTCCCTGGCCATTGAATCGTCCGGATGGCAAGCAGTACAACCTCCCTTTTACACAGGATTCACAATTTTCCGTATTGACATTTGGCCTCATGTGCGCTATAATATGTACTCGTGAGGCGCGAAAAGCGCACCGCAAGCGCCATTAGCTCAGTTGGTAGAGCACCTGACTCTTAATCAGGGTGTCCCGGGTTCGAGTCCCTGATGGCGCACCAGAAAGAAAAAGTCGCATGAGCGGCTTTTTCTTTTTCTTTTCTCTCTCCTCATTTTCCACGCTTCTCTCAGAAAGCTCTCTCCTTAGGCAGGCTTATTCATGTCCGGGCCGCTCTGTATGGCAGGCGGCCCGTTTTGGGTTCATTTGGAGCGGATTTGGAGCCATTTTGGGCCCGTTTGGGGACAAAAATGACAAAAAAACGGCTCAAAAAGGGAGAAAATATGCGCTTTGGGGTTCCCCTCCCGAGGATTTTGGGGTATAATAAGAGAGTATGTATCACCAATGAGGGGGCGTGTGC
>CADAGW010000268.1 GCA_902787475.1 uncultured Eubacteriales bacterium | reverse complement strand
TTCAAAAGCCCGCCGGAGAGGCCCTTCATGGCGATGAAGCCCACGTTCTTTTCCTTGCACAGGTTCACAAGCTCTATGTCCTTCTCCGTGGCCAGATAGCAGAAGGGGAACTGGAGGGTGTCGTACAGCCCGCTCTCCACCGCCTCCCTGGCCACGTGGAGCCTGTGGTTGGTGATGCTGATGTGGCGGATCTTGCCCTGCTTTTTCGCCTCCTCCATGGCCTCGTACAGTCCGGTGCCGTCCCCGGGCTTGGGGCAGAAGGAGGGATTGTGAAACTGGTATATGTCGATGTAGTCCGTCTGCAGGTTGGTCAGGCTCTGGTGAAGGTGTTTCCAGAAGGTGTCCACGTCCGTGGCCCCGGTTTTGGTGGCGATGGTGATGTGATGGCGCACGTCCTTAAGCGCCCGGCCCATCTTCTCCTCGCTGTCGGTATAGGCCCGGGCGGTGTCGAAGTAGGTAAAGCCCGCGTCGTAGGCCTTTTTGAGCAGCATCCCCGCGTACTCAAAGCTGACCCTCTGTATGGGCAGGGCTCCGAAGCCGTTCTTGGGCGACACGATGCCCGTCCTTCCCAGCGTCACTTGGCTCATATTCTCTTTCCCCCTGTCTTTTTCTGGAATCGATTATATCACATCGCCCTTTCCCCGTCAACGGCATCCGGGATAGTAGCACCGGCCGGAGCATCCATGGGGAAACAGCTCATTTTTCATGTTTTCCGGATATCCCGCCGGGTCGGTGTTGAGGATATGAAGGGCCCGCCGCATGGCTCGGATATCCCGCTCCATCCGCTCCGGGCGGTTGCCCCGGCCCACCACCTTCAAATGCGTCACGCCGCAGTCCATGAGCCGTTTCAGGGCGCACAGGCCGCACCCCGTGTCCCCCAGCTCGTCGCCGCTTGTCTCCGGGGCCGGCTCCGGGGAGGGCCAGGGAATCGCATCCTGTATCCCGCCCAGCGTCCACTCCGCCCGGCACAGGGGCAGAAAGCAGTCCCCGTGGAGGCAGGCGCACATGGCCCCGGTGTAGTGACACCGCTCGTTGAGAGCGAAGGCCTCCCACTCCATGTCCGGATGGGCCTTTACGGCCCGCTCCATCTCACTGAAAGTTACCTTCCGGTGGAAGATGATCCTCTTGGCTCCCATCTCCCGGGCCATATTCAGGGCGCCCGGGTTCATCTCCCCGAATTCCCCGCTGATGTGGATGCGCAGGCCCTCCACATCCCGAAGGTGCAGAAGGAGCCCCACGTCCGCGACGATCAGCCTTGAAAAACCCATGTCCCGGAGTCTGACGGCCATGTCCCGGATGAGGGGATAAGCCGAGGGAGGGCAGCAGGCCGAATTCATGGCCACCGCCACGGGCACGCCCCACCTGTCAGACAGCCGGGCCAGTATCGCCATGTCGTCCCAGGCGCCGATCTGGGCCGGGTGCAGCAGCACCTCCCGCCGGTTGAGGGGCGCCGACGGGCCGAACCGCTCCAGCCACTCCCAGGGCACGAACCCGGCAAACACCTCGTCCGCCCCCGCCCGGGCGTAGGCCTCGAAGTCGTCGATCCGGCCCAGTCCCGCGCAGATCTTCATCATAACCCCTCCACCGCCAGCCTACCCACGTCCTTCATCATAACCCCTCCACCGCCAGCCTGTCCACGTCCTTCATCACAACCCCTCCACCACCAGCCTGTCTGTGCCCTGATTGAGCCACTCCATAAGGGCCCCCGGATGGGCGAGTATGCCCCTGTCCAGGGCGAAGAGGGAATTGTACCGGCCAACCATGCCCATTTGATCCGGAAACAGGAGCGCCGCCTTCTGACACTCCATCTGGCATTCGCCCCCCGCCACCCCCATGTCCCGTCCCTGGCAGGCCGCGGCCAGCACGCAGTCGTGGGAGGTGTTGGTTTGGTAGAAGGGCAGGTGCAGGCTGTGCCCCTTCCCCGCCGCCTTCACGGGATACCCGCAGGCCTCGTATTCGTACCGATGTACGCCCATCTCCCTCAGCCACCCGGCAAAGAGGGGATCGTTCAGCCCATTCTCTTCCGGGGCTGTTCCGCGGAACAGGCCTCCTCCCGTTTGGGTGGTTCCTTCGATCCTTGGGTCCTTCCTGCGGCGGTTCATGAGGGTGCCCAGTATGATTTCTCCTTTGCCCGCCTGCCTTTTTTTCGCCAGGCGGAAGAGGGTGCCCCAGTCGTTGACCGCCGTTTCGTGACAGAGCGCTTCTTTTTCCATCCAGTCCGGTATCTCTCCCCGGAGGGTCGGCAGTACCAGCGTCACATGAAGGCCCGCCGCCTCCGCTGTGCCAAGGATCCGTCGCAGGGTCTCCGGAGCAGGAAACAGCCTTTCGCACCAGGCGTTCCCCACGTATATCCGCCCCGCGCGCCTTTCAAAAAAGGGATGGCCCATCAGACGGTTTTCAGTCAAAAAACGCTCCTGAAAGCCATCGGGATCCTCTATAAAGGCCCCGTACCATTTGGGCCCGTCCAGGCTCAGGGCCAGCTCCCATTCTGCCGCCAGAGCTGCCTCCCATTCCCCGGCCTCCCCCGTCCCGGCGCCTCCCACCCGATCCGTTCTCATCTCTCCGGGGCCGGCCGTCCAGGGCCCGAACCAGAGCTCCTTCTGCCGGGTGAGGGTCGGGGAGGTGAAGCCGTCCGGGAAGCCGTACTCCCCGGCCAGTCTGTCCCGCACGAAGTCCGCCCAGGCGTGAAGGGCCCGCCGGGCCAGGGCAGTGAAGGCGGGATCCGGCAGGGAGAGCTCTGTTTCCCAGCCCAAACCGGTGCGTTTTTGGGTCAAAATCCGCCCGTTTGGGGTCCAAAATGGGACGTATTCGCCCCGTTTCGGGTCCAAAAAACGCACCAAAACGGCCCCAAAATGACCTCTTTCGGCGGTCCGGAGCACCAGTCCCCCGTCCCCCAGCCCCGTCACCGCCGCCTGCCGCCCGTCCACGTGGCACACCACCAGCCCGTAGGGCACGTCCCTCACATAGTCCACGCCCTGCCCTCCCCTTGTCCCATTCGGGAATCATTCATCGAACATAACCTCACCGGATCCCGCACTGGATCCTTTTCCTCCGTTCCATTATACCAAATCCCGCCGCCGGTGAAAAGACTGTTTTGAAATCCAGTCGCCAATGAAGGACCGATTTACAACCCGCGGCCAGCGCAAAGACCGTCTCGACATTCCGTCCTCGGCGAAAAGGCCGTTTTGATATCCTGTCGTCCATGAAAAGAGGATATAGAAACCCCTGGCCGGTGAAAAGAGGGCTTTGATGAGGCGGGGCAGGAATCCGGGTTCCGGGTTAAGTTTTGGTTTCCCGGGAGGCATTCCGATTTTCTTCTTGACAAATCGGACCGGCTGCTGTATAATATTTGTTGTTGCGAGCGGCCATGGCGGAATCGGCATACGCGCACGTTTGAGGGGCGTGTCCAGCAATGGGTACGAGTTCAAGTCTCGTTGGCCGCATCATCCGCGCCGGAAGGCGCACGAAACGGGCAGTCAGAAATGACCTGCCCGTTTTTTATGTCCATACCCGCCAGTGCGAAGGTAAAATATATAGATTTTTTCTATTTTCCTATTGACATGAGGGGCCGCAACGTGTATACTATAAACACATAGAATAAATTCTATCAGTTTGAGGAGACACCATGGAGCCGATTTA
>CADAGW010000267.1:1850-5501 GCA_902787475.1 uncultured Eubacteriales bacterium | reverse complement strand
AGCCGGAACAATATCTCCTCTCCAGCGATATCCTGGAGTATTACCTGGAACTCGTCCGGGAGTATCGGGACGTCTTTCGCCTGTTTGCAATGAAGGAAGGAACATTTTTTTCGTCCAGACAATACGATCAACTGGTGATGAATATCGTTCTTCCCGTTCTGAAACGATATGATATCGACGATGTCCGTCAGGCGGACTACATGTCGGCCTTCTATCTGGGCGCCATCCACTCGGTCGTTCTTGCCTGGATGCAGAACGACTGCAGGGAAAGCACGGCATATATCGCTGATGTCATCCGTTCCTGTCTCCACATCCCGGAAGAATTCATCTGACCGATTCGGTAGACAAACTCTATAGAACACGTTATACTCTCCTTTGTAACTAATACAGAGGAGAGTCTTTTTGAACATCCAGTTATCCGACCACTTCACAACCAAACGACTGCTGCGATTCGCGCTGCCCTCCATCGTCATGATGATCTTCACGAGCTTCTATGGCGTGGTGGACGGCATCTTTGTGTCGAACTTCACGGGCTCGACGCCGTTCGCGTCGCTGAACCTGGTCTGGCCGTTCATCATGATCCTCGGCGGCGTCGGGTTCATCCTCGGCGTCGGCGGCACGGCCCTGGTATCCTATCAGATGGGGCAGGGGGACAAGGCGCTTGCGAACCGGACGTTTTCGCTGTTGGTCTACACCGGCATCGGGGTCGGACTGCTTTTGTCGCTCCTCGGCGAACTGACGATGGAGCCGATCTGCCGGCTGATGGGCGCGAGCGACGCGATGCTGCCGTACTGCCTGACCTATGGCCGCATCCTGATGCTGGGCCTGACGCCGTTCGTGCTCCAGAACATGTTCCAGACCCTGCTGGTGGGCTGGGGCTTTGTGATGTTCGCCTGGGAGATCACCCGCTCCCGCGCCGCCACCGCCCTTTCCTTCCTCTTTTTGTTCCTGAACGGCGGCCTGGGCTTTCTCTACACCTTCGACATGGCCATGTCCGACCCCAGCCGCCTTCACAGCGCCCTCTACGGCTTCTACCAGGCCCCGGCCAACATGCCCGCCCTGAACCTTCGCTGGAGCAATATTCTCTGCGACATGCTCCTGCCCCAGCGGGCCCTCCTGCCGGGCTGGATGCTGCTTAGCGCCTGCCTGTGGCTGATGACCCGGAGCATGCAGACCGACGACCTTCGGGCCTGGATCCTCCTGGGCATCCTGGCCGGGGCCATGCCCATGATCCACGCCCACTCCCTGTTCGCCCTGGCCATGATCAGCTTCGCCTGCATGGCATACTCCATCCTCCGCCGCCGGGGCCTCACCCGCCATTTCCTCTGCTATGCCCTCATCACCGCCGTCCTGGTGCTGCCCCAGGCCCTCTACTGGATCCTGCCCCAGGCCGCCGGCGGCAGCATGCACCCCCAGTTCGACTGGGTCAACTGGGAAAACGGGGGCCTCAGGGACGAGTGGCTCTGGTTCTGGGTCAAAAACGTGGGCCCACTGTTCCTTGTGTTTGTTCCCTCCTATTTTACCGCTCCCCGCCGTGCCCGGCCCCTGATGTGGGGCGCCCTTCTGGTGTTCGCTGCGGCGGATCTGGTGGTGTTCCAGAAAAACGTATACGACAACAACAAGATCTTCTACGCCGCCTTCCTGGCCGCCCTCCCCTGCGCGGCATATTACCTTCGCGCCCTGTTCCTCCGGCTCAAGGGCTTCCCGGGCCGGGGCCTCTTCGCCGCGGTGTTCATCGTACTGTGCCTGACCTCCGGGGTGGTCACCTGCGCGCGGGAGGCCATATCCTCCTACCCCCTCTACTCCCGGGAGGAGGTCCGGGCCATGGACTGGGTGCGGGAGAACACCCCCAAGGACGCCCTCTTCCTCACGGGCGATCAGTACGACAACCCGGTCTGCGCCCTGGGCGGCCGGAACATTTTCTGCGGCACCGGGTCGTTCCTCTACTACCATTCCATCGACTACTGGGACCGCGCGCAGGACCAGTCCCGGGCCCTTTCCGACCCCTCCCGGTGTCTCGAATTGTGTCGAAATTATGGCGTAAACTTCATTTTTCTGGGAGACTACGAAATGAGCCAATGCGGCGCGGATCCCGCTGTATTCGCCCAGGTGATGGAACCGGTTTTTACCGATGGCGTATACATTTTTGCCGTTCCGGAGGACCCCGCCTGACCCCCAATTATATATTATCCAATAATATCGCATCATGGAAACTTTGCTTTTGTATTTACATAATTTAGCGATTATTTGCTTGCATTCACCCATAGATATCCGTATAATTGTGCATGCTCTTAGTTGTTCTGGCAAATATCATATGGGGAGGATGGAAGATTAATGGAAAATAACGAGGGGCTCCGAAACGCCGTCGCTGAATCCATTTCCAAAAACATATTCCAGGCCATGGCTCTGCTCAAAAAACGGGTAGTTCGCTTCAACAGTCTGCAGGCCGAGCATGGTATACCCCTGTCCCACGTGCAGGTGCTGGCCCTGCTCAACGAAGTGGATTCCATGACCATTTCCGAAATTTCTCAAAAGTTCGACATCGCCAAGCCCAACATCACTCCTCTTGTGGACCGTCTCATCGCCGCGGGTCTGGTGGACCGGGTGCACTCCAGCACCGACCGCCGCGTGGTGAACGTGGTCATACTCCCCGCCGGCCGTCAAAAGCTGATGGAGATCCAGGCCTCCCTCAACGCCAACGTGGCCGACTGGGCCAGGGTGCTCTCTCCCGAGGAGTTCACCGGTCTGGCCGACGCCCTGGAAACCGTGACCAGCACTCTGTCCAAGATCTGATTCGTCTGTCCTTCTATGCCGGGCCCATCTGTCCCGGCGCGTATCCACAAATTTACACAGGGGATCCGAGCGGCGGGAAACTTTTCCGCCGCTCTTTTCGTCACAATATCAAAAGTATATTGGAAACATATCTGGAGGAATGCCTATGAAGCGTTCTGCACTCAAATGGATATATACTCTCTGCCTGTGCGCGGCGTTTTTGATCGCCCTTTCGGCCTGCAATCGGGTGGATACCACGGAGGATCCCCTCTCGGCCTACGAGGTCTCATCCCCCGAAGCTTCGCCCACCGAAGCGCCCACCGCCGCGCCCCAGGTGATCTACGTCACCCCCGCGCCCACGGTGCAGAGCTATACCTTCTCCCGTCTGGAGTTCGGCGACGAGGGCGAGGAGGTCACCCGGCTTCAGAACCGGCTCATCGAGCTGGGCTATATGGAACCCGGTACCGCCGACGGCAAATACGGCGAGAGCACCAAGACCGCCGTCAAGGCCTTCCAGGGCGCTCTGGGCCTGTCCAAGACCGGCATCGCCAACATCAACCTCCAGCAGAAGCTGTTCCTGGCCAACGCGCCCGTCTACGTGGCCCCCACTCCCACCCCCGCGCCCACGCCCGTGGTGACCCCCCGGCCCACCGTGGCCCAGGCGGTGACACAGTCCACGCCCCAGCCCGTCTCCGCCCCCACCCAGGTCCCCAGCGGCTACGTCGAGCTGTCCTACGGCTCCTACGGCGACGAGGTGCGGGCCCTTCAGACCCGCCTGGCGGCCCTGGGCTACCTGCGGGACAAGGTGGACGGCAGCTACGGCACCCAGACCGTCACGGCGGTGCGGGCCTTCCAGCGGGCCATAGGCGTCACCGAAAC
>CADAGW010000267.1:0-1838 GCA_902787475.1 uncultured Eubacteriales bacterium | reverse complement strand
CCCGCGGCGGCCACTCCCACGCCCGCTCCCCAGGCCACCCAGCGGCCCACTCCCGTGCCCGCGCCCACTGCCGAGCCCACGCCCATGTCCTTCTACACCCTGCGCTACGGCCAATACAGCGACGCGGTGCGCATGCTCCAGGCCCGGCTCAAGTCCCTGGGCTATCTCAGCGGCAACGTGGACGGCGACTACGGCATGCAGACCGTGGAGGCCATCGAGCGGTTCCAGGAGGCCATCGGCATGGACATCGACGGCAGCATGGCCACGGGCTATCTCCAGGAGCGGCTCTTCTCCGGCACCGCGCCGGTATACTCCCAGCCCACCCCCGGCCCCGAGCCCCAGTACCGCATGCTCTCCGCCGGCGACTCCGGCGACGACGTGAAGGCCCTTCAGGCCCGCCTGCGCCAGCTGGGTTACTTCGACGGGGAAATCGGCGGCAACTACCTGACCAAGACCACCGCCGCGGTGAAGAAATTCCAGGCCGCCGCTGGCTTCGACGTAAACGGCATCGCCACCGTGGAGCTGCAGGAGTTCCTCTTCTCCCCCGACGCGCCCGCCGCCACCGCCCACACCCAGCCCACCGCCGCGCCCACCGCACGGCCCACCGCCGCCACCGGCTCCGGCTACGTGGAGCTGTCCTACGGCGACTCCGGCAGCCGGGTCAAAAAGATCCAGTCCCGCTTAAAGGAGCTTGGCTACTTCAACGGCAACGTGGCGGGCAACTACCTTGAAAAGACCCGCAGCGCCGTAGCCGCCTTCCAGAAGGCCGCCGGGCTCACCGCCGACGGCGTGGCCACCGTGGCCACCCAGGAGCGGCTCTTCTCCGCCGACGCGCCCCGGGCCGGTTCCTCCGCTCCTGCTCCTACCGCTCCCACCGGCGTCACCGGCGGCGGCGGGAACTACTCCACCCTCTCCGCGGGCTCCACGGGCACGGCGGTCAAACGGCTCCAGTCCCGGCTCATAGAGCTGGGCTACATGCGGGGCTCCGCCGACGGGGACTACGGCGCGCTGACCATAGAGGGCGTCAAGCGGTTCCAGGCGGCCCTGGGCATGGAGCCCACCGGCATCGCCACCGGATACATTCAGGAAAAGCTGTTCTCCTCCACCGCCCCCTCCCGCTCCTCTCAGGAGGGCGGCCAGTCCACCGGCGAGTCCTACGCCCGCCTCTCCCCCGGAGACGAGGGCGACGAGGTCAAAAACCTCCAAAAGCGGCTCTACCTGTTGGGCTTCTACCGCCGGGACGGCGTGTGGGATGAGTACAGCGCCGGCTACTACGACGACGAGACCCGCCAGGCCGTCCGCGCCTTCCAGCTGGCCTGCGGCTACGGCGACAGCGCCGCCGACGGCATCGCCACCCAGGACCTGCAGCGCCTCATTTTCTCCGACGAAGCCGCCCAGTACACCATGCCGGACATGGAGCAATAGGACGGGGGACGAGGGGAGACGCTGGGCGCTGCGCGCGCCCAGACCTGCGCTTAATGGCCCAGGCCCTTAAGAATCCCATTTTCGCCCTTCGGGCGGGACATTTTCGATCATAAAGACAAGCCATCGCGTATCAGCGGCGGCTTGTTTTTCCTGGGTTGACAATTCCCATTATGATATAGTGCAATACCGTTGTATATAGGCTCCTTATTCTCTGTGCGTACTTGCGCTTCGGCGCTGCCCAGTGACAAAGCAGGAGCCTGTATACTTTTTTCTGAAACCTGCCTGGCCGCCGGTCCCCCGTCTGTGTCATTGCGAGGAGGCGAAGCCGACGAAGCAATCCGTCCCCCAAATTACATCAATCGCCGGGGCAGGTTGACATGATCGATAGAATACTGTACAATACCTGCGTATAC
>CADAGW010000266.1 GCA_902787475.1 uncultured Eubacteriales bacterium | reverse complement strand
CGCCGCATTTCGCCCACTGGGCGGCGGCTGCGTGCGCCCCTTCGGAATCCCATCTTGCCGCCCTTCAGGCTGGGACAACGATCATGGGAACGATGAATCATATGGGGCGCCGCCGTGGGGGAGAGGTCCCGCGGCGGCGAATCGTGTGTTTTGATGTGATTCCGCGCGATGGATCGGGGGGGAACGGATCGCTTCGTCGCTTCGTTCCCCGCTAATGAAAAGATGTACATATCATGATTTCTGAAATGTAATCGTTATATTTTAGAATTCACTAACTATCAATCAACGCGCAGATAATGCATAATGGCTTGACGGTGACGAAAATATGGCGGTATAATAGATTTTGGCCCCGCATGCCCCCGGAGGGACGGGCGGGGCACGGGGAAGCGTGTCTTTTCCATTTTCAGATGACAGCGGGAGGATATCTCCTTCCGATTCATAATCAAGCAAAGGAGACAAAGGAACATGAAAGTGACGGTTTGTATCGGGTCCTCCTGCCATGTGAAGGGCTCAAGACCCGTGGTGGAGCAGCTGCAGGCCCTCATCGCCAGGGAAAACCTGGAGGACAGGATCGAGCTGGGCGGCACCTTCTGCATGGGCAAATGCCAGCAGGGCGTGTGCGTGACGGTGGACGGAGAGTTCCATTCCGTGTCCCCGGAGACCGTTTCCACGTTCTTTGAGAACGAGATCAAAGCAAGGGTGTGAGCATATGCCGAACTGCCTGACACTGAAGAAATCCAACTGCAAGAACTGCTACAAGTGCATCCGCCACTGCCCGGTGAAGTCCATCCGCTTTTCCGGCAACCAGGCCCACATCATAGGCAACGAGTGCATACTCTGCGGCCACTGCTTCGTGGTATGCCCCCAGAACGCCAAGGAGATCGTGGACGAGACCGAAAAGGTGAAGGTGCTCATACAGAGCGGCGACCCGGTGGTGGTGTCGCTGGCCCCCTCCTTTGTGGCCAATTATGACGGCGTGGGCATCGAGGCCATGCGGGAAGCCCTCAAAAAGCTGGGCTTTTACGACGTGGAGGAGACCGCCCTGGGCGCCACCCTGGTCAAGCGGGAATACGACCGCATATTAAAGGAAGACGATCGGGACATCGTCATCTCCTCCTGCTGCCATTCCATCAACCTTCTGATCCAGAAGTATTTCCCCAGGGAGCTTGCGTATCTGGCGGACGTTCTGTCCCCCATGCAGGCCCACTGCCAGGACATCAAGCGCCGCGTGCCCAACGCCAGGACCGTGTTCATCGGCCCCTGCGTGGCCAAGAAGGACGAGGCGGAATACTACGAGGGCATCGTGGACGCGGTGCTCACGTATGAGGAACTGACCAACTGGCTCAAAAAAGAGGGCGTGGAGCTGAAAAACGAAAAGGCCCTGGACGAGCACAGCCTGGCCCGGTTCTTCCCCACCACCGGCGGCATATTAAAGACCATGGCCCAGGACGCCCCGGGCTATACCTACCTGGCCCTGGACGGCGTGGAAAACTGCATCGCCGCCCTCAAGGACATCGAGCAGGGCAAGATCCATCACTGCTTCATCGAGATGAGCGCCTGCGTGGGCAGCTGCGCCGGCGGCCCGGTAATGGAGAAATACGGCAGAAGCCCCGTCAAGGACTACGTGGCCGTGGCCCAGTACGCCGGAGACAAGGACTTTGAGATCGACCAGCCCGAGGCCAGGGACCTTCGCAAGAGCTTTACCCCCATCGAACACCGGGCGGCCATGCCCAGCGAGTCGGAGATACGGGACATCCTGAGGGAAATGGGCAAATTCAAGCCCAGCCAGGAGCTCAACTGCGGCTCCTGCGGATACGACTCCTGCCGGGAAAAGGCCATCGCCATCTACCAGGGCAAGGCGGACGTGTCCATGTGCCTGCCCTACCTGATGGAGAAGGCGGAAAACGTAAACGACACCATCGCCCGCAACAGCCCCAACGGCATCATCATGCTCAACGACCAGCTGGAGGTGCAGCAGATCAACCCCGCGGCGCTGAAGATACTGAACCTGAAGAACGAAAACGCGGTGCTGGGCGACCAGGTGGTGCGCATCCTTGACCCCACTCCGTTTATCAAGGTCAAGACCACCGGACGGGGCATATATCACCAGCGCAGCTACCTGGCGGAGTACGGCTGCACCATACAGCAGACCGTCGTGCCCGCCGAGGAGGGGCGGATGCTCCTTTGCATCATGCGGGACGTGAGCGAGGAGGAAGAGGCACACAGGCAGAGAGAGGAGATCTCCCGGCAGACGGTGGAGGTGGCCGACAAGGTGGTGGACAAGCAGATGCGCATCGTGCAGGAGATCGCCAGCCTTCTTGGCGAGACCGCCGCGGAGACCAAGATCGCCCTATCCAAGCTGAAGGAGTCCATCACCAATGAATGATCTGACTTGCGATATCGGCTATAAGAGCATCAACCACGTGGGCGAGCAGCTCTGCGGCGACCACGTGGAGGTGGTGGAGCAGGAGGACGGCTCCACCGTCATCGTGCTGGCGGACGGACTGGGCAGCGGCGTGAAGGCCAGCATACTCTCCACCCTCACCAGCAAGATCATATCCACCATGCTGGCGGCGGGGCTTTCCATAGAGGAGTGCGTGGCCACCATCGCCGCCACCCTGCCGGTGTGCTCGGTGCGGGGCGTGGCCTATTCCACCTTCACCATCATCCGGCTGATCCGCAACCAGACGGCGGAGCTGATCCAGTTCGACAACCCCCAGGTGATCGTGCTCAGAAACGGCGAAAACTGGGAATATCCCCGCACGGAGACCACCATCGGCGGCAAGCAGATCGTAAGATCCATGATCCGCCTGCAGGAGGACGACGTGTTCATCGCCATGAGCGACGGCTGCCCCCACGCGGGCATCGGCATCGGCTACAATTTCGGCTGGAAGAGAGAGGACATCATCACCTTCATGGAGGCCATGAGCCTGTGCGGCTACACGGCCAAGAACCTGTCCACCCTGCTGGTGGACGAGTGCAACAAGCTCTACGGCGGGGAGCCCGGCGACGACGCCACCTCCTGCGTGGTGCGGGTGCGCAAGCGGGTGCCCATGAACATACTCTTCGGCCCCCCCAGCAACCGGGACGACGGGGACAGGATGATGAGCCTGTTCTTCGCCAAGGAAGGAAAGCACATCATCTGCGGCGGCACCACCTCCTCCATCGCCGCCAAGTGGCTGGGCAAGCCCCTTCGGGCGTCGCTGGATTTTGAAGGCGACATACCGCCCATCGCCTATCTGGAGGGCGTGGATCTGGTGACCGAGGGCGTGATCACCGTGAACCGGGTGGTGGAATACGCCAAGGACTATATCGGCGAAAACCACAATTACGAGACCTGGAGCAACGGAAAGGACGGGGCGTCCCTGATCAGCCGGCTTTTGTTCGAGGAGGCCACCGACATCAACTTTTACGTGGGCAAGGCCGTCAACCCCGCCCACCAGAACCCCAACCTGCCCATCAACTTCAACATCAAGATGAACCTGGTGCAGGAATTGTCGGACGCCCTGAAAAAGATGGGCAAGCGAATCAAGGTCAGTTATTTCTGAGGAGAAACGATGCGTAAGTTTGATACGAAGGTTCAACATCTCAAATACAAGGTGCTCCGGGAAGTGGCCCGGCAGGCGTGGAACGATACCCTCCTTACCAACGCCCTGGACATTCCCAAT
>CADAGW010000265.1 GCA_902787475.1 uncultured Eubacteriales bacterium | reverse complement strand
TCCCACGTCATTGCGAGGAGGGACATGAAATGTCCCGACGTGGCAATCTGGTTCCCCTCATCTCAAAAGCTTCCCCACCGCAGTGGGGAAGTACCCGCGCAGCGGGGGATAGGGCTCCCAAGCTTTCCCCTCCGGGGAAGGCGCCCCCGCAGGGGGCGGATGAGGCCGCTCTCCATCCCTCAATCCGCGAACAGCGGCGTGGACAGATACCGGTCTCCGGTGTCGGGCAGCAGCACCACGATGGTCTTGCCCGCGTTTTCCGGGCGCTTGGCCAGCTGGATGCCCGCCCAGGCCGCCGCGCCGGAGGAGATGCCCACCAGCACGCCCTCCTGGCGGCCGATGGCCTTGCCGGTGGCGAAGGCGTCGGCGCTGGAGACGGGGATGATCTCGTCATAGACCTCGGTGTCCAGCACCGTGGGCACGAAGCCCGCGCCGATGCCCTGGATCTTGTGGGGGCCGGCGGTGCCCTTGCTCAGCACGGGGGAGTCGACGGGTTCCACGGCCACCACCCGCACGCCGGGCTTCTTCGATTTCAGGTACTTTCCCACGCCGGTGAGGGTGCCGCCGGTGCCCACGCCCGCCACGAAGATGTCCACCTCGCCGTCGGTGTCCCCGTAGATCTCCGGGCCGGTGGTCTCCAGGTGCGCCTTGGGGTTGGCGGGATTGTCGAACTGGGCGGGGATGAAGCTGCCCTCAATCTCCTTCGACAGCTCCTCGGCCTTGGCGATGGCGCCCTTCATGCCCTTTGCGCCCTCGGTGAGCACGATTTGGGCCCCGTAGGCGGCGATCAGCTGGCGGCGCTCCACCGACATGGTCTCCGGCATCACGATGATGATCTTATAGCCCCGCGCCGCGGCCACGGCGGCCAGGCCGATGCCCGTGTTGCCGGAGGTGGGCTCGATGATGGTCGCGCCGGGCTTCAGCTTCCCGGATGCCTCCGCATCGTCGATCATCGCCTTGGCGATGCGGTCCTTCACGCTGCCCGCGGGATTGAAGTATTCCAGCTTCGCCAGAAGCCGGGCCTTCAGGCCCTCGGCGGCCTCGATGTGCTTCAGCTCCAGCAGGGGGGTCCCTCCGATCAGCTGGTCGGCGGCGGTGTAAATGCGTGCCATGTGCAGCACTCCCTTCACAGAAAGTGTTTATATCTTACCATTTTCCTCGGAATGTGTCAATAGATTTGGCCCATACCTCTCTCCGATGACGCCCGATAGTTTTTGTCAATATCCCGCGCTGCTAATTGTAAAAAATCACGGCAAACAGGTAATTTTGCCGTGAAACACTTGCTTTTTCCTCCTGCCTGTAGTATAATAACACCTGCGTTCGACGAAATGCGAACTGCGCTGATGTAGCTCAGTCGGTAGAGCGCATCCTTGGTAAGGATGAGGTCGCCGGTTCGAATCCGGCCATCAGCTCCATTAAACCAGTCAGAAATGACTGGTTTTCTTATGCCTTTGGGCGATTTTTGCAGGGTTGTATCTACTGTTGATGCATATTGGCGACCTCACCGCTTCAAACCGTCCCCAAAATCAATCAGATTATCAATTTTGAGGCTCCTGCGAGGGCTGAAAACGCCTGCGGCACAGGGGCTTTGTGGCATTTGTGCCCATCAATTCAGTTATCAATTCCGTAGGCTCTTGCGATGGGTGAGGCCGTGTCCTGGCTGGTTTCACGACCCTTGACATAGTATTTCAATGTCATGGCCGCTGTGGTGTGTCCTGCGGCGGCCTGGGCGCTCTTGATGTCCTTTGTAACATCGTAGATGTCAGTGAGGACCGTCGTGCGGAAGCGGCGGGGCTGGATGGGTTCAGGAAAGTTTATTTCCTTCTGAATTCTGGCACACATCCTGCGGACCTGGATGTAGGACAAGGGCTTCTCCCCGCCCCGCACAAAATGATGGGGGAGAGTGGGCAGCAGGTATTTTTCAACCTGCGGCACAAGAGTGATGGTCCGCTTGCTGGCTTCGGTCTTCGGTTCGCCCACCATGCCCAGATTTCGGGATGGGTGAGTGACCGCCCGCTGGATGTGGATGGTGTGAGCGTTGAAGTCGATGTCCTGCCATTGGAGGCCGAGCACTTCTTCGGGGCGAAGGGGATGCAGCGCCGCCAGAGCGATGTATGCCCGGTCCCTGTCACCGCTGATGCTGTCGATGTGGGAGATCAGGTATTGCATTTTCGTCACGGAATAAGGCACGGTTGCGGTGCTGGCCTTGCCCTTGATGCGAAGGCTCCGACTGTCAAGCGGGCTCTTTGTGATGAAGCCATCGTCAAGAGCCTGGTTGAAAATCATGTTGAGCACACTTCGAGCCTTGTTCTTTGTGGCTTTTGTGACGTCATTCCCCATCTGATTGAAGAAGGTCTGAATGTCTGCGGTGGTGATCTCCTCAACCATCCTGCCCTTGAATAGCGGCAGGATGTGGTACTGGAGTTGCCGCCGATAGGTCAAGCCCGTCACATATCGGGTATTGTATGGGTATCAAGCGACCAGCAGATTCAAATTGACGGCCCGGCAATTCCTGGAACCAGATGCCGATGCCGCAGGGGATCAGAAAGTATCATAATACCGATTATGCCGCCTTCGGGCGGCGTTTTTGTCTTGCACATTGTTCTGGTACATGGTATACTATTCGTATGACACAGTAATATTGTGCCGGTCGGGTCAGACGCGGCCGGTCCAGAATATTAGGAGGGATTTCCATGAAGAGGCTCGTTTCCCTGACCCTTGCGCTGCTGATCGCGCTGATCGCGCTCCTGCCGGCGGCGGCGGAGGAAACCATCACCCGCAGGATGGGCGTGCTGTCCATGCTGAACGTGACAGAGGCGGATGTGGACAACTACGTGAAGGGCCGCACCTTAATCGGCGTACAGCTCCGCAGGGAGGGCTCCCAGACCAACGAATACTATCAATCCCCGGAGGAGGGACAGAGCGGTGAGAATGCCGACCGACCGAGCCTGAATCTCGAAGTCGTCTACTTCAATACGCTGGACGCCATGCTGATGGCCCTGAACGCCGGGGAAATTGCCGCGATGGATGTATCCGAGACCACCGCGCAGTACCTCATCCACAGCGATCCCAATCTGGTCCAGGTCGCTTCATACGGCGATGGAGCGGATGGGGACACCTTCGCCGATATCGTCCGCAGGGGCCTGCTGTCCAACGACTTCGCCTTCATGTTCCTGGAGGCAAACGCGGCCCTGCGGGACGAATTCGACGCGGCCCTGGCCGCCATCACCGACGAAGAGATGGAAAAGCTGATTCAGGCGCACATCGCCGCCGCCATCAACGGCGAGGCAATCGGCCCCATACAGATGCCCGTGATCGAGGGCGCGGAAACGATCAGGGTGGCTGTGACCGGCGCGCTGCCGCCCATGGACTACGTGGCCGCCGACGGCAGCCCCGCGGGCTTCAACACCGCGCTGCTGGCTGAGATCAGTAATCGCATCGGCAGGAACATCGAGCTGGTGGTGGTGGACAGCGTGGGCCGCGCCGCGGCGCTGGCCTCCGGCACCGTGGACGCCGTGTTCTGGACCCGCACCAACGCTGAGAGCAACCGCATCGCCGCCTGCAGCGAGGAGGAGCGCGCCAGGAAGCGGGAGGAGGACAGCAAAAACCTGTCCGCGGACGAGATCGAGACCATGAAGACGGTGGAGGCGCTGGTCGACCTCATCGACTATGGCCGCGCGGATATGCCCGAGG
>CADAGW010000264.1 GCA_902787475.1 uncultured Eubacteriales bacterium | reverse complement strand
CAGTGTCGGCGGCCTGAACACAATGCGTTCATGGAGGCGGCTCTTCCGGACGGAAGGGCCGCTTTTTTGAGCATATATACTTGATTTGATGAAAGGGATGATCCAAATGGGCGACAGGAAGCATATCATCTACGATCCGGCCAGGGAGTGCATGAGCCGGGACGAGCTGACCGCCTGGCAGAGCGAAAAGCTGAAAGAGACTGTGAAGCGGGAATACGAAAACGTGGCCATGTACCGGGAGAGGATGGACGCAAAGGGCATCAAGCCCCAGGACATCCGGGGCGTGGAGGATCTGAAGTATCTGCCCTTCATGGAAAAGACCGACCTGAGGGACTACTACCCCTTCGACCTTCTGGCCAGTCCCAGGGAGGACATCGTGCGCATACAGGGCTCCTCGGGCACCACGGGCAAGCCCATCGTGGCGGGCTACACCCGAAACGACGTGGACGTGTGGAGCACCATGATGGCCCGCACCCTCACCGCCGCGGGCTGCACCCGGGAGGACATCGTACAGGTGGCCTACGGTCTGGGCCTGTTCACCGGCGGCTTCGGGGCCTATCAGGGCGCGGACAAAATCGGCGCCATGGTGGTGCCCATGTCCAGCGGCAATACCCAGCGCCAGATCATGATGATGAAGGACCTGGGCGTGACCATGCTCTGCTGCACCCCCTCCTACGCCACCTATCTGGGCGAGACCATCCGGGAAATGGGCCTGGTGCCCGGCAAAGACATCAAACTCAAGGCCGGCTGCTTCGGCGCGGAGCCCTGGACCGAGGCCATGCGGGTGAAGCTGGAGGAGCTGCTGGGCATCGACGCCTGCGATATATACGGCCTGACCGAGATCGCCGGCCCCGGCGTGGCCTTCGAGTGCCTGGAAAAGCAGGGCATGCACATCAACGAGGACCAGGTCATCCCCGAGATCATCGACCCCGCCACCGGAGAGCCCCTGCCCTACGGAGAGAGCGGCGAGCTGGTGTTCACCACCATCACCAAGACCGGCATGCCCATGCTCCGCTACCGTACCCACGACATCTGCAGCCTGACCGACAAAAAGTGTGACTGCGGCCGCACCTTCGCCCGCATGAGCCGCATCACCGGCCGCACCGACGACATGCTGATCATCCGGGGCGTGAACGTGTTCCCCAGCCAGATCGAGACCGTGCTGGTGCGGGCCGAGGGCGTGGCGCCTCACTACATGCTCATCGTGGACCGGGTCAACAACTCCGACACCCTGGAGGTGCAGGTGGAGATGACCGAGGACATGTTCTCGGATACCGTCAGCCACATCGAGGGCGTCCGCCGCTACATCACCGACCAGATCAAGAGCGTGGTGGGCATCGCCGCCAAGGTCACTCTGGTGGCTCCCAAGTCCGTGCCCCGCAGCGAGGGCAAGGCCAAGCGCGTCATCGACAACCGGAAGCTGTGAGGAGGACAGAATATGTTTATCGAGCAAATATCCGTGTTTCTGGAGAACAATCCCGGCACCCTGCGGGAAATGACCCAGCTGCTGGGCGAGGGCGGGGTGGATCTGCTGGCCCTGTCCATCGCCGACACCCAGAGCTTCGGCATCGTGCGCATGATCGTGCACAGCGGCCAGATCGAAGGGGCCATGAAGATGCTCAAGGACGGCGGCTACGTGGCCCGTGTGAATCACGTCATCTGCGCCACCGTGCCGGACAAGCCCCTGGGGCTGTCCAGCCTCCTTGGCGTCATCGAGCGGGCCGGCCTGTCGGTGGAATACATGTATTCCTTCCTCCGGGGCAGCGCGCAGGGCACCGCCCGCATGATCCTGCGCCTCAACGACGGGGCCAAGGCCGAGCAGGTGTTTACCGAGCAGGGCATCACCATGCTCAGCCAGCAGCAGGTGGACAGCCTGTGAGGTGACAGATGAGCGTATTTCAAAGCCTTGAGGACGCCAGGGCCTACTTTGAGGGCGATCGGTTCGCCATGGAGAACGGCATCACCCTGGAGGAGATCGGCGAGGGCATGAGCCTGTGCGCCATGGAGCTGTCCCGGCGGCATCAAAACGCCGAGGGTGGCGTCATGGGCGGGGCCATATTCACCCTCATAGACCTCTCCTTCGCCGCCGCGGCCAACAATATCCACCGTCCCACGGTGGCCCAGCAGGTGAGCGTGAACTTTTTAAGCGGCAGCCGGGGCAGTCGCCTCATGGCCCGGGCCCGGTGCCGCAAGGACGGCCGGCAGTCCTGCGTGTACCAGGTGGACGTGACCGACGATCTGGACCGGGACATCGCCCAGGCCGTGGTCACCGGCTTTAAGATCGACAAGTGACCCGGATGATGTGAAAAATCGGTAAACCCAGGCAAAAACCGATTGCGATTTCCCGTGAATCCATATATAATGATCCTGTGGGATCAATTATATGAGGAGGAAATCGAATATGAAGAAGATCACCGCGTTGGCCCTCGCTCTGTGCCTGTTGCTGGCCTGCTCCGCGGCCTTTGCGGCCACCCCCGGCGAAGTGGTGGGTACCTGGTACTGCCAGAGCATGACGGACACCAGCTTCGAGTTTGGCGCCGGCGTGCCCACGGGCGACTATCGTCTGGAGCTGAACCGGGACGGCACCGCCCTTCTGGTGTGCGACGGCCAGGAGCGCAATTACGCCTGGGAAGTGACCGAGAAGGGCGTGGACCTGAAGCCTGTCAGCGAGTACGAAGCGACCTATCAGAATTACTGGTACTACAGCATGACCCTCAACGAGGACGGCACGCTGACCATAGACAGTGTCCAGGATTTCAGCAGCGAAGAGGGTCACTACTACGACTTCACCATGGGCCGTGAAGCCGTGGACACCTCTCTGCCCGCCAAGGTCGCGGCGGAGAAGGAGGACGATTTCTACGGCGAGTGGATCGCCGCCGTGATCGCCCAGGACGGCTTCCTCTTCGACGTTTCCGCCATGAACTTCCACGCCAAAGTGGAATTCGCCCAGGTCACCTTCACCGCCGGCGACAGCGAGCCCGTGGTGGTTATGACCGAGTTCAAGGACGGCATGCTGACCTGCGACGGCAGGGCCTTTGACTATCGGGCCGACAAGGCCACCTTCGAGCTGGCCGAGATGAAGGGCACCGTGTGCGCCACCTTCACCGGCGAGGGCGAGGAGATCTACACCGTGTATCTGGTGAATCCCGAGACCTTCGGAACGGACGCGGAATAATCCACAAATCACACCAGTGCCGCTGCCTGAAAGGGCGGCGGCCTTTTCTGTCCTGAACTATTCTGCGGGGAGGAATCGGGGTACGGATCGCTTCGTCGGTCTTTGGCCTTCCGAAAGGACAAGAGCCTCCTGCGTGCCATTGCGAGGAACGAAGTGACGAAGCGATCCGTACTCCTTATTGTCCGCGATTCACATGGGGAACGATCCTTTGGAAAACACGCATTCCGCCCGATCCGGTTGACCGGCGGGCGATTTTGTGGTATGCTATCTTAGAAGAGGTGTTCTCATGCGGGCGGAGGCGTTTTTGCAAAAATACCGGGTGCTGGAGGACGCGCTGGGGGAGAGGTATTCGGGCCGCACCCTCCGGCACGCCAGCGTGGTCATGGAATATCTGCAGGATGCGGAGAGCCAGCCCATACGGGAAAAGCTGGACCTGATGCGGGAAATGCGCAACCTGCTCTCCCACAACGCGGACATGGACGGGGAGATGATCTTTGAGCCCTCCCCGGGCGTGATGCGGGCCA
>CADAGW010000263.1 GCA_902787475.1 uncultured Eubacteriales bacterium | reverse complement strand
TCAACACCTCGCTGATGTTCGGCCTGATCATGATGGAGACCTGCGCCGTGTACGGACTGCTGGTGGCCATACTGCTGATATTCGTGCTGGCCGGAAGCGCCGTGTGACCTGGAGGCGGGAAGCATGGGCGAATTGTTTAATCCGGTGACCATTCTTCTGCACATCGCCAACGCGGCTCTGCTGTTCGTGGCGGTGTATTTCCTGCTGTATAAGCCGGTGCGCAAGTTCATGGCCCAGCGGGAGGCCAAGGTGGCGGCCGCCATCGACGAGGCGAACGAGAACCTGGAAAAGGCCAAAAAGGCGGCCGAGGGGTCGGAGGAGATCATAGCGGCCGGACAAGCCAGGGCGGACGAGGAGCTTGCCAACGCCCAGAAGCGGGCCCGGGAAGAGGAAAAGAAGATCCTGGACGCCGCGAAGGCCAAGGCCGACGGCATCGTGGAGGAGGCCCGCAGGCAGGCTGAAGCCATCCTGAAAAACGCCCGTCGGGACATGAGGGAGCAGGCCACCAACCTGGCTCTGGACATCGCCAGATCCATACTGGAGAGAGAAGTGACCCCCGCCGATCAGGAAAAGGTGATCGACGATCTGACGCGAAAGGTCGAGTGACGTATGCAGATGGGTGAATTGCGCACGGCCATGCCCCTGACGGGGGATCAGAGACTGCGCCTGGAGGCCGCCTTCGCCAAGATCTGCGCGGAGCCCGTGGCCTTTACGGTGCGGCTGGATCCCTCGCTGATCTGCGGGTTCAGGGTATCCGTGGGCGGCAGGATATACGACATGAGCTACAAGGCCCGCCTGGAGGACATCGGCGAAATGCTCAAGGGGGACGACGATGGCGACGCTTGACTGGAAAGAGGTGGTCGGCGACCTTCGCGCCCGGCTGGTGGGCTACGAGAAGCGGATGGACATACGGGGCGCGGGCAAGGTGCTCCGGTGCGGAGACGGCGTGGCGCTGGTCAGCGGACTGGCCCAGTGCCGCATGGGCGAGCTGGTGGAATTCGGCGGCGGAGCCTACGCCATCGCCATGAACCTGGAGGAGGATCAGGTGGGCTGCGTACTGCTCACCGGGGAGGCCTCCGTGTCCGCCGGTGACACCGCATACGGCACCGGGCAGGTATTGAGCGTGCCCTGCGGGGACGCCCTGCTTGGCCGTGTGGTCAATCCTTTGGGCCAGCCCATGGATGGCCTGGGGCCCATCCGGGCGGGCCAGTACAGGCCCATAGAGGCCCCCGCGCCGGGCATACTGGAGAGGCAGGGGGTCCATCAGCCTCTTCAGACCGGCCTTATGTGCGTGGACTCCATGGTGGCCATCGGCCGGGGGCAGAGAGAGCTGATCATAGGGGACCGGCAGACCGGCAAGACCTCCATCGCCGTGGATACGATTCTGAACCAAAAGGGCACGGGGGTACTGTGCATTTACGTATCCATCGGTCAGAAGGCGTCGTCAGTGGCCAGGCTCCTTCACCAGCTGAAGGAAAAGGGGGCCATGGACTATACCTGCGTGGTGCTCTCCACCGCCGCTGATTCCCAGACCATGCAGTACGTGGCCCCTTATGCGGGCTGCGCCATGGCCGAGGCGTTTATGTACGGCGGGCGGGACGTGCTGATCGTGTATGACGATCTGACCCGTCACGCCGCGGCCTACCGGGCCATGTCCCTGCTCCTACGCCGTCCTCCGGGACGGGAGGCCTTCCCGGGAGACGTGTTTTATCTCCATTCCAGGCTTTTGGAGCGGGCGGCGAAGCTCAGCGACGAGCTGGGCGGGGGATCCATGACGGCCCTGCCCATCGTGGAGACCCAGACGGGAGACATTTCCGCCTATATCCCCACCAATGTCATATCCATCACTGACGGGCAGATCTATCTGGACACGGAGCTGTTCCGCTCCGGCGCGCGCCCGGCGGTGAGCGGCGGCTTGTCGGTGAGCCGTGTGGGCTCGGCGGCCCAGACCAAGGCCATGCGGAAGGTGGCGGGACAGCTTCGGCTGGAGCTGGCCCAGTACCGGGAGCTTCAGATCTTCTCCCAGTTTTCCTCCGAGATGGACGCCTCCACCGCCAGCACCCTGGAATACGGGGCCATGCTGACGGAGATGCTCAAGCAGCCCACGGGGCACCCCCTGCCCATGGAGGAGCAGGTGGCGCTTCTCTACGCCGTGACGAGAAAGCTCCTGCCCCGGGACATGCAGGTGGAGGGCGTTCGTGCCTTCCGGGATCAGTTCTGCGGCTTTTTGCGGGAGAAATACCCCGCGGCGCTCATCGACCTGGCGGAAGGCGAGGATCTGACGGAGAGCATAGAGGCCGGCCTTAAGGAGGGCGTCAAGGCGTTCCTGGCGCAGATGCACGCGGAGGATTGGGAATGAACACCGTTTCGGAGCTTCGCCAGCACGCCCAGGTGGTGGAGGAGACCCGGAAGATCACCCGGGCCATGTACCTGATATCCTCAGCCAAAATGAAGAAGGCCGCCCGGCTCAAGAGCAGTCACAGCCTGTTTTTTGACAAGGTGCGCTCGGATATGCGCTATATGCTGGAGCACGCCGGGGCCAAGTTTACCGACATGCACTACATAGAGCAGGGGAAGAACGCGGGCTACGTGGTCATCGCCGGGGACAAGGGGCTGTGCGGGGACTACAACACGGCGGTGTGCGCACTGGCGGAAAAGACCATGGCGGACGGGGGACACGAGAGAAAGGCCCTCTATACCATCGGCCACATGGCGGACGAGTACTTCGCCCGGCGGGGCATGGACCCGGACGTGCACTACGACTACATCATACAGGATCCCAGGCTCCAGCACGCCCGGGCCATCACGGCGGAGCTGATGGAGATGTACAAAAGCCGGAAGCTGGACGAGGTGTATGTGATATATACCCGGCACAGGGCCGGCGGTGCGCCAAGCCCCGGGGTGATGCGGCTTTTGCCCGTGCTTCCGGAGGACCTGATGGACGCGCCAAGCCTTGGCGGCGGGGAGGGGGATATGGAGTTTTATCCCTCGGTCAACGACGTATTGTCCTCCGCCGTGCCCCACTATCTGGTGGGTCTGTTTTATTCCGCGCTGGTGGAGAGCTACGCCTCGGAGCAGTACGCCCGTATGGCGGCCATGGAGAACGCCACCCGCAGCGCGGACGAGCTGCTTGAGAGCTTGAAGCTGCAGATGAACCACGCCCGGCAGGCGCTGATCACCCAGGAGATCAGTGAGATCCTGGCCGGCACCGGAAGCCTATAAACGCTGGAAAGGCCGAAAACGATGCGCAAAGGACATGTGGTACGGGTGGTGGGCCCGGTATTGGACATACAGTTCGAGGACGGATATCTGCCGCCCATCCACACGCTGGTATACGCCGGGAAGGTGGCCTGCGAGGTGTCTCAGCATCTGGCGGGGCGGGTGCGGTGCATCGCCCTGGAGGCCACGGAGGGCCTGATGCGGGGCGAGGAGGCCGTGGATACCGGCGCGCCAATCAAGACCCCTGTGGGGCCGGGGCTATTGGGCCGGGCCATAGACGTATTGGGCCGTCCCATAGACGGAAAGGGCGATATACAGGCCGAGGACAGATGGTCCATACACGGCTCAGCCCCCTCCTTCGACCGGCAGAAGCCCGCAATCGAGGTATTTGAGACGGGCATCAAGGTGATAGACCTGCTGGCTCCCTATGCCCGGGGCGGCAAGATCGGCCTGTTCGGCGGCGCGGGCGTGGGCAAGACCGTGCTGAT
>CADAGW010000262.1 GCA_902787475.1 uncultured Eubacteriales bacterium | reverse complement strand
AGGCAGGGCGTGACCTGAAGCAGGAGCTGATCGTACTGGGACAGGGCATCGGGGTAGGAGCTCCAGGCCTCGTTTTCCGGGATGGGGGAGCCGTCAGGCCGCTGGGCATCCACGAAGCCGATCCAGGCGGTGGACAGGGGCCTGTCCTCCCACAGGGCGTAGACCGCGGTCTGTACGAAATCGCAGCTGGTGTAGCGGGTGGTGGACTCGGGCATGTACACGATGACGCCGAAGGGGGAAAGGGTGTCCGGGGCCGTGAGGGTGGACAGCACCTCGTATATGGCCTTCTCGTTGGCGTCCAGCTGGTCAAAGTAGTAATCGTTCTCCGCACCGCCCTCCCAGGCGAGGGAGGAGAGGGGGAGGAGGAGACAAACGAGGAGAAGGGCCAGGAACATGGACAGGGTTCTCTTCATGGGAATGTACCTCCTTGGAGAAGATGGATATATAAAGTATACTACAATATGGGCAGAAAAGCAATGGGGGGAGAAAAGAAAATGAAGACGGGCTGCGCCCTAATGAAGACAGCGCTGTGGTCATTAGCTCCGTCAGGGGCGTCTTCATTGAAAAACCCCTTTTGTCTCACGACAAAAGGGGTTTTTCCTGGCGTACCCGGAGGGATTCGAACCCACGACCTACTGGTTCGTAGCCAGGCACTCTATCCGGCTGAGCTACGGGTACATGCGCTTGCGTTTCCTCAAGGCGCTTAGCTATTATACCTCCGAAGGACGGGTTTGTCAATTAAGCGATTGTTAAATCGGGCGGTCAGCCGGAATAATCCGAGTCCAGTACGATGAGGTAGCGGTACTGGGGGAAACGGGCGGTGAGGCAAGAGAGGATCTGGTCCCGTATGGCGGGGCCGTCGGCCTCGAAGTCCACGATCAGGTCGAAGGTGACGGTCTTTTGCTCCTCGTCCAGATAAAAGCCGTGGACCTGCAGCACCTGAGGGAAGCGGGCGGCGGCCTCGTCCACGGCGGCGCGGACGGCGTCGGACTGGGGGGTGGAGGCGTTGCTGGCGTATATGCCCAGGGTCAGGAGGATGCCGGTGGACATGTACACGTCCGCGGAGATGGCGCGGGTCAGCTTGTGAATGTCCCGGGCGGTCATGTCTTCGGCCACCTCGATGTGGGCGGAGCCTATGATCTGGGAGGGGCCGTAGTTGTGAAGGGCCATGTCGTAGACCCCCAGCACCCCGGGATAGGAGGCGATCTTTTCCACCAGCGCGTCGGTGGTGGCCTTGTCGGCCCGCTGGCCGATGATGGAGTTTAGGGCCTCGTGGAGCATGTGAAGGCCGGACCGGAGGATGAACAGAGAGATAATGCCGGCGAACACGCCCTCCAGGGTCAGGCCCCACAACAGGCTCACCGCCGCGGCGGCCAGGGTGCCCAGGGACAGTATGGAGTCGAACAGGGCGTCGGAGCCGGAGGCCTCCAGGGCCCCGGAGTGGATGCGGCGGCCCACGGCGCGGACGTAGCGGCCCATACAGAACTTGGCGGCCACGGCCAGGGAGATGATGACGAGGGACGTGGGGGCGTAGTCCGCGGGGGTGGGGGAGAGGATCTTGCCCACCGACTCCCGGAGAGACGCCGCGCCGGCCATGATGACCAATACGGAGATCAGCACGCTGGTCACGTATTCTATGCGCCCGTGGCCGTAGGGGTGCTCCTTGTCGGCGGAGCGGGCGGCCAGCTTGGTGCCCACGATGGTGATGACGGAGGAGAGGGCGTCGCTTAGGTTGTTGACGGCGTCCAGTATCACGGCGATGGAGCCGGAGATGAGGCCCACGGCGGCCTTGAAGGCCACCAGTATGAGATTGACCAGTATGCCCAGCAGGCTGGTGCGGACGATGACGCGGGTTCTTTCCATATTTCGCTCCCTTGGCAGGCGGGGGATGTATGACAGAAAGCGCCACCGCGGTGAAGCGGAGGCGCTGGCGTGACCCATCGGGGATTCGAACCCCGGACACCCTGATTAAAAGTCAGGTGCTCTACCGACTGAGCTAATGGATCAAAGGGCAAGTGGTATTATACCAATTCCCGGGGGATATGTCAACGGTTTTACGCATTTTTTCCATCAATAGAAAGAAAACTCAATCTTCCGGCCCAGCACGTAGTAGGAGATTTGGGCGGCACGGAGGCCCGAGAAGGGGCCGTTTTTGACCAGCAGGGTCACCTGGGCGTCGGTCTGGCCGAAGGCCCCCACGTCCGTCTCGCTCCCCAGCACCTGCAGGATGTCGCCGGTCTCGGGATAGATCTGGAGCGTGACCCATTCGCAGGGCAGAGGGCCGTAGTTGGTGAGCCGGTAGGTCAGGGTCACGAACCGGCAGTCGGCGGAGGAGGCGGGAAGGTCGGTATCGAACACCTCCACCCCCGCTTCGCTCCGGCGGGCCGCGGCGCGGATGTTGGCGTAAAGGCTCTCCATCTGGGAGGCCGGGGTGATCTGGGCCCCCACGAACTCCACCTTGAGACGGCTGCCCAGGCGGCAGTAGACGCCGAATATGACCAGAGCGGCGAACACGGCCGCCAGAAATCCGGTACACTTTTTCATAGACAAGTCCTCCCGGCGCGTCTTTTTCCACGCATATTACAAATCATAACAGAAAGCGGGCTGTATTTGCGCAAATTGTGTGTTATGATATGTTTAGAAATGCTGGAGGTGTCACCAATGAGCGAAAAAATGGTGCTGGTCGATGGCAACAGTCTCATGCATCGCGCCTTTCACGCACTCCCTATGATGACCTCCGACGACGGCGCTTATACCGGCGCGCTGTTCGGATTTTTGAATATGTTTTTAAAGACCCTGGAGGACGAGCGGCCCCAGTACGCGGCGGTGGCCTTCGACATGCACGAGCCCACCTTCCGGCACCTCAAATACGACGAATACAAGGCGGGCAGGGCCGCCACGCCGGACGAGCTGAGGGCCCAGATGATCTCCATACGGGAGATCCTGCGTGATATGCACGTGGCGGCGGTGGAGTGCCCGGGCTTTGAGGCGGACGACATACTGGGAACCCTGTCCATGCGGTGCGAGGAGGCGGGGATAGACGCCCTGATATTGACCGGCGACCGGGACGCGTTCCAGCTGTCGGGGGAGCATACCACCATACTCTACACCAGGCAGGGCGTAAAGGACCTGGACCGGATCACGCCGGAATACATCAAGGAAAAGTGGGGCCTGACGCCCAAGGGGCTCATCGACCTCAAGGGCCTTATGGGGGACAGCTCCGACAACATCCCCGGCGTGCCCGGGGTGGGGTAAAAGACGGCGGTGAAGCTGCTCGCCCAGTACGGCACGCTGGACGGGGTGCTCTCCCAGGCGGACGGCATATCCGGCAAGCTGGGGGAGAGGATACGGGAAAATAAGGAAAAGGCCAAATTCAGCCAGTGGCTGGCCACCATCGTGCGGGACGCGCCGGTCAGGGAGAGCATTGGGGATCTGCGGCTGACCACGCTTAAAGAAGCCCTGCCCGCGCTGGGGCGGCTCCAGCTCAACACCGCCATAAAGCGCATCGAAAAGTACGAGGCGGAGGTTCACGGGAAAGAGGCGGCTCCCTCACCCGCTCCGGCGCCCGCGGCGGCGGCGGAATATCATGTGACGGAGGACAGGGACGCGTTTTTCTCCGCCCTGGAAGGGGAGAAAAAGGATATATCCCTGGTATGGGATGAGGACAGGGTGTCTGTGTCCATTCCCGGAACCACCCTCATCATGCCCCTGGGGGGCGACCTGCTGG
>CADAGW010000261.1 GCA_902787475.1 uncultured Eubacteriales bacterium | reverse complement strand
CAATGACAGGAACGGGGAGGATGGGGAAGGGAGGGTGAGACGGGGAACGGGGACGAGCATGGAATGGGGGAGACGGATGAGGACGATCGAGTTGGCGTACAGGCCCACGAAAAAGCAGGCGGCGTTTCATGGGTGCGGTGTGGATGAGGCGCTCTATGGCGGGGCGGCGGGGGGCGGCAAGAGCAAGGCCATCGTAATGGACGCCCTGGCCCGGTGCCTGGCCTATCCGGGGACGAAGGCGTACATATTCCGTCGGACGTACCGGGAGCTGGAGGACAGCGTGATCGCGGAGGCCAGGATGAGCTATCCGAGGGAAGTGGCCAGATACAACGTGACCCGGCACGAGATGGATCTGATCAACGGCAGCCAGGTGCGGTTCCGGCACTGCGCCAACGCGGCGGACATGTATGAGTATGCCGGGTGCGAGATCCAGTGGCTGTATTTCGACGAGCTGACCAGCTTTGAAAGGGACATATACGACTTTTTAAAGACCAGGCTTCGGGCCAGGAGAGAGCTGGGGGTCAGGCCAGTGGTGCGGTGCGCCAGCAATCCTGGGAACGTGGGGCACGCCTGGGTGAAGGCCATGTTTGTGGATCCGGCCCCGCCCATGCAGGCGGCGGAGCACCGCGTGTATTCCAGGGCCCTGGGGCGGGAGAGGGTGTTTACCACGGAGTATATCCCCTCCCTGCCCACGGAGAACCCGTATCTGTCGGAGGATTATCTCTTTGAATTGGAGCGGAAGCCCCAGGCGCTGAGGCGGGCCCTGCTGGAGGGGGGATGGGACGCCTTCGAGGGGCAGGTGTTTACCGAGTGGCGGGACGAGCGGGCCCACTATCAGGACAGGAGATGGACCCACGTGGTGGAGCCCTTTCCGGTGCCTTTGTCCTGGCCCAGGTTCATGAGCTTCGATCATGGGTACACCCGGCCCTTTTCCTGCGGATGGTGGGCGGTGAGCCCGGAGGGGCGGGCCTACCGGTACCGGGAATGGTATGGATACACGGGGGTGCCGGACGAGGGGCAGCGGCTCTCGCCCGGGGAGATCGCCCGGGGGATACTGGACCGGGAGCGGGAGGCGGAGGCCCGGGAGGGGATCCACGTGGACCGGATCTGCGACCCGGCCATATTCGACGCCTCCAGGGGCGACAGCGTGGCCAGGCAAATGGAGGCGGCGGGCGTGTATTTCCGCAGGGGCGACAACAGCCGCCTGGCCGGGAAGATGCAGATGCACGAGCGGCTCCGCTTCGACGAGGGCGGGCGGCCCCAGATACAGGTGTTTTCCACCTGCCGGGATTTTATCAGGACAGTGCCCGCGCTGTGCTACGATCCGGGGCGGTGCGAGGACGTGGACACAAGGGGAGAGGATCACATATATGACGAGACCCGGTATTTTCTGATGAGCCGGGTGTGGTAAGAAGGAGGAAGGGTATGGAAAGACGGGACGGGATTTTGCCCCAGCCGCTTAACGCGCGGGACGAGAAGCTGGTGAGGACCGTGTATGAGCGGCTTCACGTGTGGAAGCGGGGATGCGCCGAGATCCACGACCGGGCCAGGATGGCCAGAAAGGTGTTCCTTTTGCAGGATCCCATGCAGGACGCGCCGGGCACGCCGCCGGAGAAGAGGACCCTGCAGCTTCAGACGCTCAAGAGCACCATAAACAGCTGCATCGCCGACCAGATGGACAACATGCCGGAGATACGGCTTTTGCCGGAGCGGCCGGAGCTGAAGGAGACGGCGGGGATGCTGGAGGACGTGCTGAGGTTCGTATTGGAGCAGAACCGGTTTGAGAGCTTTCAGAGGCGGCGCGTGGAGGACTACTTCGTGACGGGCACGGCGGTGACCCAGGTGGCCTGGGATCCGGACATGAACGAGGGGAAGGGCGAGGTGGCCCTGATCCGCTGGCCGGTGGAGGCGTTTTTGTGGGATCCGGAGGCGGAGGATATACAGGAGAGCCGGGCGGTGATGAAGGTGAGCTGGCACCCCATCAGCTGGTACGAGAGCCGGTATCCGGAAAAGGCGAAATACATCGCCGGGGAGGACGCCCGGTTTGGGGACGTGGGCCTGCCGGAGAGCCAGAGCGGCCTGACGGACGTGGAGGAGAAGGCCATGCTGGTGGAGTACTGGTGGCGGGAGTACGACGCCGGGAGCCGGAGGTGGAGAGTGAACGCGGCCCTGCTGGCGGGAGGCGCCCTGCTGGAGAGAAAGGAAAACGTGTACGCCCACGGGCGGTATCCCTTCGTGTGCGACGTGTTTTCCAGGATCGAGGGGGTGTGCGCCGGGGAAGGCATGGTGATGGAGCTGGCCCCCATGATGCGCTACATCAACCGGTATGCCCACTACATTGACGAGAACCTGCGCATGTCCGCCAAGATCCGGATGCTGGTGCGGAAGAACGCCAACATCGACGTGGGAGCGCTGGCGGACTGGAACGAGAACCTGATAGGCGGGGACGCCATAGACGAGGAGAGCGTGAGGTGGCTTCAGAGCAAGCCCTTGTCGCCCATGGCGGCCAGCCAGATGCTCCAGTTCCAGGTGGATCTCAAGCAGGACAGCGGGCAGAACCAGTTCACCCGGGGAGAGACGGCGGGGGGCGTGACCGCGGCGTCGGCCATCAGCGCCCTGCAGGAGGCGGGCGGCAAGATCAGCCGGATGCGGACGGACGCCCTGAACGCGGGGACCCGGGAGATCGGGGAGATGGCGCTGTGGCTGATCAGCCAGTTTTATACCCGGGAGCGGACCAGGATGATCACGGGCATGGACGGGCGGCCCTATCTGGCCACCTTCGACGGGGCGACCCTGATGGGGGACGCGCCCATGCTGACGGGGGAGGAGAAGATACTGCCCGGGGACGTGCGGGAGAAGGTGAAAGAGAGGATCCGGAAGGGAAAGAAGGCGCGGGCGGGCCGGCCCCTGCCGCCGCCTCCGTATGTGGTGGAGATCGCGGTGCAGAAGAGGAATCCCCTGAGGATACAGGCGCAGAACGAGCTGCTGATGCGGGCGTATGAGATGGCCAAGGGGGAGGGGCAGGCGTTTTCACTGGATACGCTGTTCAGCCTTATGAACGTAGACGGGAAGGAGCAGGTGATATCCGCCATACGGGAGGCCAGCGAGAAGGAAAAGCGGTACAGGGAGATGGACGAGACCGCGGGCGAGGTGGACCGGATGGAGGGCGAGAATGAAACGCTGAGGCGGCAGACGGCGGAGCTTGAGTATCTGGTGGGACTGGGAGAATGACGCAAAACAGATGAGGGAAGGGAGAAGAGACATGGAAGAGATGAAGAGAGAGGAAAACGGGAAGCTGGAGGAGAGCCTGGCGGAGGACGGGGCCCGGGAGCGGGCGGAGAGCCTGTACCGGCAGGCGGAGGTGATCAGGCGGGCCGCGGGCATCGACGTGATGGAGGCCTTTGAGAGGGACGAGGGGGCCAGGGAAAAGGTGCGAAGCGGCGCGTGGGACTTTGCCGACCTGGCAAGGAGCCTGATGGAGAGAGAGGAAGGCGCGCCAAGGGTGGCCCGGTCCCCCGGCGGCTCGGCTGGCGCGGGGCTGGGGGATATCAAGGGCATGAGCCAGGCGGAGTTCGACCGGCTCAACGAGCAGCTGGACAGGGGGTATACCTTCGCCGGGTAGGACACGGGGGAAACGCTGGGACCTCCCCAATCCTCAATTCGCGATGGTCGCTTTTGGAATCCGTATATCCAAAAGCTCCCTTGCTCATTGGGCTTACTTCGCCGCAT
>CADAGW010000260.1 GCA_902787475.1 uncultured Eubacteriales bacterium | reverse complement strand
TGGGCGAAATGCGGCGAAGTAAGCCCAATGAGCAAGGGAGCTTTTGGATATACGGATTCCAAAAGCGACCATTGCGAATTGAGGGTGAATCGTGCCGGAGAGAGCCCAATGAGGCAAGGAGTTTTTGGATATATGGATTCCAAAAACGACTATGCCGAATTGAGGAACTGGGCCCTTTGGCGAGGAGTCCTCAGCGCCTCCCCGTCTCCCCGCCTCTCCATCAATCCACCAGGTTGAAGGCGGTCTTCAGGTCGTTGACTTCCTCGGAGGTGATGTGGACGATCTTGCCGATATCGTGGGAGGCCAGTATGGAGTGGGCGGTAGCCTCGGCCACCTCCAGCCGGTCAAAGGCCTGCAGCAGGGTAGAGCCGGTAACCACGACGCAGTCGTTCTTGTAGATCAGAGCGGGGGTATGGGCGTTGAACTCGCCCGCGGCCCCGTAGGGATCCTTATATATGCTCTCGAAGGGCTGCTTTACGATATCCCGCAGCAGGATGTAGCTCTCGGGAATGGTGCGGGGATCGAAGGGGGTATCGGTGACGGCGAAGGCCATCACGTGCAGGGGATGGGCCAAAAGGATGGCGCCGATATCCGGATTGCGCTGATACACCGCCTCGTGGTACTTCACGGCCCGGGAGGGCACCTTGCCCTGCTCCTTCATGCCGGCCTTGATGCGCACCAGATCCTCCTCCTGAATGTAGGCCCGGTCCATGCCGAAGGGGGTGATGATGAAGGAGCCGTCGGACAGCTTCACGGAGTAGGTGCCGTGGGTGGCGGAGAACAGGCCCTGCTTGTAGGAGCGCTGGATCAGCTTGACCATATCCCGGCGGGCGGCCCGCTCCTCGGTGGAGTGGGTCCGGGGCACGACATCGTCCATCAGCAGATGGTTCCGGGTCTCGGTGATCTGGAAGGCCTCGGGGGACACGGTGATGGGCTTGCCGATCTTGTTGGCCGCGATCTCCAGGCTGGCGGAATACTCCAGCGTCTCAAACATCATAAACGCGCGGAACAGATCGGTGGCCCCGATGCACACGCCGTGGTTCTCCAATATCACGATATTGGTGCCCTTGTCGAACTCTTTTCCGATATTCTCGCCCAGCTCGTCGCTGCCGGGCACGGCGTAGGTAGCCATGGCCACCTGTCCGCAGGTCTTGCGCACGGTGGGGATCAGATCCAGCTCCGGGATCTTCCGGGCGATGGAGAAGGCCACCAGCGCCGGGGGATGGGCGTGGAGCACGGCCTTCAGATCGGGCCTCCGCTTGTACACCGATTTATGGAAGGGCAGCTCGCTGGAGGGCTTGTGCACGCCCTCGCAGGTGCCGTCGGGCAGTATGTGCACGATGTCGTGCCGGGTCAGATTGCCCTTGTCGATGCCCGCCGGGGTGATCCAGATGCTGCCGTCCTCGTCCAGTATGGACAGATTGCCGCCGGACATGGTGGTCATGCCCCGCTCGTAAATGCGCTGCATGATCATCACCAGCTGATCCGCAGGATGCAGATATTCAAAATTCATAAACCGGCCTCCTTTATCGTTATGCCACCATTATACCCCATTTCACGGAAAGACACAAGGAAGAGGGGGTTAATTGAGGGCCTCTGTCAGGCTTTGAAGGTTCTTTTGCATCAGGGATACGTATGTCTCCCCGGACTGGAATTCGTCCAGGGTCACGTTGTGGCAGGAGTGGAGGGTCAGCACCTTGGCCCCCGTCTCATCCGCCAGGGTGCGGGCCAGGCGGCCGCTGGACAGCTCCAGCTGGAACACCACGGGGATGTCCTCTTCCTTGATGGCGGACACCAGCGCCGCCACGGTGGACACGCTGGGCTCGGACGCGCTGCTGCACCCCGGGAAGGCTGCCGCGTAGGACAGCCCATAGGCCCTCACAAAATAGAGAAAGGGGAACCGGTCGCCGAACACCAGCTTTTTTCGCTGGGCGGAGGCCGCGATGTCGGAAAAATCCTGATCCAGTTTCGCCAGCTGGCCGTCATACTCCCCGGCGTTCTTCCGGAAGACCTCGGCCTTCTCCGGCGCGGCCTCGCACAGGGCGTCCGTCACCATGGAGAGCATCTTTCGCATGTTGCGGGGGCTGGTCCAAATGTGCTCGTCCCACTCCGCCTCGCCGCTCTCTTCTTCCTCTTCCATGCCCTCGCCCAGCTCTTCCTGGAGGGCGTCCACGCAGTCCATCAGCCGCGCCACGCGCACGCCGCCCGGCAGGGAGGAGAGGATGGTGTTGACCCATTCCTCCGACTCGCCGCCTATCATCACGAACACGTCCGCGTTCTGGATCTTGAGAAGGTCCGAGGGCGTGGGGTCGTAGGTATGCACCTCCGAGCCGGGGGATATGAGCATGGATATCTCCCCCTCCCCGCCCAGCACCGCCCGGGCCAGATCGTAGCAGGGGAATATGGTGCACACCACGCTGAGAGTATGCTCCTTTTGGGCGCTCTGCCTTCCGCATCCGGCCAGCGCCAGGCACAATATGAGCAGGAGAACCAGATACTTTTTCATGGATTCTCCTCCCCGGCGCAGTCGGCGCACACGCCGTAGAACACCGTGCGGCCAGAATCCACCCGGAAGCCGTGTTCCTTCAATATGTGCTCGTCCAGCTCGTCGATAAAGCCGCAGCTCAGGTGGATCAGCCGCCCGCACCGCACGCATTTTAAGTGGCTGTGCCGCTCGCATTCCTGGCTGTCGCCGGCGTACTGATAGCAGGCCCCCAGCTTCTCGTCCACGATGAACTTGCGGGCCATGCCGCTTTCCACCAGCCGGTCCAGCCTGCGGTACACCGTGGCCGAGCCCACGCCGTGGCCCGCGTCCGCCAGCGCCCGGATCACGTCCTGGGCCGTCATGTGGCCCGGCTGGGAACGGAGACATTCCAGTATCAGATCGTTTTGTTTGGTATGATAGGGCATAGGATACGCTCCAAAATATGAGAATGATTCTCATTATATATTTTGGAGGCCGATATACAAGCAAGAATGCGTTAAAAATCGGACTCCCGGCCCTTTCGGGCCTCCGGGGATCCGCCATGCGGTGAATTGTGTCCGGGATAAACAGGAGAACGGATTGCCGCGTGGATCCTGCGGCCTCCTCGCAATGACCCGAACTCCCGGTTATTGCGATGAGAGAAGCGACGAAGCCATCCGTCCCCCGAAATTCAACGATTTAGATATCAAATAGTGTAACTGCTCCATAGCATATATTGCCAACAACAAAAGGGCTCCAATCTCTGGCGGACCGGTACCAGAGCGGAGCCCTTGCATGATTCTGCTTTGCTGTACTGCCCCGACATCTATGCCTTCCCGCCGTTTAGCCAGGTGCGGCGGGAGGGGCGAGGGCTGACGCGCTCTCTCTACTCTGCTGCCTTTCCCGGAGCGCCGCCAAACTGTATACCTATCAACCGCCGCGCCACGCTTTGCTGCAGCTTCTTTGGCGAGAAGCCGAAGTAATTCTTGAACACCCGGCTGAAATAGAACGGGTTGTCATACTTGAAATATTCAGATACCTCCGTTACAGTCATCTTCGTGGTCAGCAGCAGCTCCAGCGCAGTCTGCATTTTCTGCTTTGTCACATATTCCTTAGGCGCTAAGCCGCATACGCGCTTTACCGTGTCCCTGAAGGTGCGCTCGCTTACGCCCGCTTCCGACACGATTTCGCTGAGCGTGAGGCTTTCGGTATCCCATTTTTCCAGCAGAGCTTCTATGACCTCCAGCGTCAGAGTCTCCTCCGCGCC
>CADAGW010000259.1 GCA_902787475.1 uncultured Eubacteriales bacterium | reverse complement strand
GAGGTGGCCCGCATCGACGCCGACGCCCAGGCCTACGCCATCAAGGTGCAGGCGGAGGCCGAGGCCGAGGCCAACCGGCAGATCGCCGCGTCCGTCACCGATGGGCTGATACAGTACCGCCAGGCCGACCGGTGGAACGGCCAGCTGCCCAGCGTGGTGACCGGGGATACCGCCCTGCCCATCATCAGCGTGGGGGCCGGTGTCCAAGGCGCCGCCCAGGCCGCCCAGGCGGATACCGAGGAGTAACGGAACCGACGATAAAGGCCGCGCCCATGAAAGGCGCGGCCTTTGTGCATGCATATATGGCTTTATTTCCAGGGGCCGGGGACGCCCCGGCGGACCAGGAAGGAGCGGCGGGAGAGGCGGGAGAGGGGCTCGTCGGAGCGGGAGTCGGAATAGAAGTCGTCTATGGGGACGTCGCCGTATTCCCGGCGGTACCGGATCACCTTTTCCTCTCCGTAGCAGTTGGGGCCGGTGAAGCGGCCCGTGTCGGGATCCACCAGGGAGGCGATGAGGCGGACGCCCAGCCGCTCGCAGACCGGGGCCACCAGGAACAGGGGCGAGGCGGATATGATCAGGTCGTCCGGCCTCTTTTGGGACAGATACCAGGGGTAGAGGCGGGATTCGTTTTGGCGCCAGAAGGCGGCCACCTCGGCCTGTACGTCGCCTATGTCGGACAGGAAGCGGAACATGCGGGTCTTAAAGCCCGTCTTGTCCATGCGGCCCGATTTCCAGGCGATAAAGGAGAGGCAAAGGCCCGGCCAGCGCAGGATCATGCGGGGGTGCCGGCGCAGGCAGAAGGCGTAGAAGCGCTTGGTGCTGTCTCCCCGAAGGATGGTGTTGTCAAAGTCGTATACGTTCACGAATGCCTCCCCGGGTCATTTGGGTTCGGAGGGGTACGCCACGTGGATCTCGGTTTGGGGCAGGAGCAGGGACAGGTCGTGGGCGAAGTTCCTGTCCCCCTTGCGGGACGCGCCAAGCACCACCACGTCCGCCTCTATGCGGCGGGCGTAGGAGGAGAGGGTGTCCAGGACGTTGTCCGCCTTCACCAGGGTCATGTCGGCCCCGTGGGAGGCGGAGATCTGGTAGAGGTACTCTATGGCCTCGCTCTCGCTGGGGTTGCCCAGGAAGTCCGCGCCGGTGCGGGCCACGTGCAGTACGCTCAATTCAGCCCCGTAGTCCTGGGCCATGCGGGCCCCTTCCTCTATGAGCCGCTGGCATGTCTTTTGGCCGGTGACGCACACAAGGATGCGCATGGTCATTCCTCCGCGGGCACCGCGTCCCGCACGAAACGGCCAAAGGAGGTGACCCGGATCCGCTGTCCGGGGGTGAAGGAGCGGCGGGGCTTGTCGTCGTCCCAGTAATAGAGCAGGTTTTCCTCCTGGTCGTCGGGCTTGAGCAGGAAATCATGCACCTCTACCCCATCGGCCAGGCGGATCTCATCGGAGCATTCCACGAAGGCGCCCACGGTGTCCCGGCTGCGGCCTTCGAACATGTCCCGGATGAAGCGGAAATAGCGGATCCAGGGCTGGGTCTTGAGGGTGAAAAAGCCGTAGGTGAGGCAGAGGCAGAGGACCGTGCCCAGCATGGCCAGCCACTGCAGGCGAAGCACGAGCCCGGCCGCGGCGATGGCGAGAGTAAGGAGCAGAATGGCGAGGTTGAACAGGATCATACGTATGAGTCCGCTCTTGGCGCGGAGCTGATCTTCCTTGGTGTACATGACAAATCTCCTTTACAGATTTCCCTTCCTATACTATACGCCGGAAAAGGATTTCTGTAAAGCGGTTTTTTCAATTATTCACAAAATATCCGATCATTGGATGGTGGAAAAGGCCTTGATAAAAGGGGCCCGGGATGGTATACTACCCTATATCACCTGTTTTGGAGGACGAATATGAGTCGATTGGGAGACACCATAAAGGCCGCCAGGCTCAAGACCGGCCTGACGCCCAAGGCCCTGGGCAAAAAGTGCGGCGTGGCGGAGTCGTTTATACTGGGCGTGGAGGCGGGCACCAAGATCGTGTCGGACGACCAGGCCCAGAGGATATTGAAGGTGCTGGGGGTCAAAAACCCGGTGAGCGCGGAGCTGGAGGTGGCGGCGGAGCCGGAGCGGCCCCTGCGGCCCAGGCCCAGGCCCTATGTGCTCCCGCCCAAGCAGGAGGAGGAGACGGCGGCCCACACCGACGAGGCGGCGGGCAGCGCGTGGCTGGACGCCCTGGGGGGCGTGGTGAAGCGGGTGCCCGTGGTGGGCCCTGACGGCACGGTGATCGACCACAGGCTGCTGCCGGTGATCGGCGGCAAGATCGAGGGCGGCGCGCCGGACAAGGTGCTGTATTTCCGGTGCCCGGACGACAGCCTGCGGGGATTCCGGGTATACGCCGGGGATCTTCTGTTGACCGTGCCCGCGGACAAGGCCCAGGACGACGCCATCATGCTGGTGCTAAGAGACGGTCAGAGGGTGGCGAGGAAGATCCGCAAGCTGGACGGAAGCCACGTGCTTTTGCAGAGCTACGACAGGGAATTCAGCGGCGAGACGACGGACATCCATGAGCTTACCATCCTGGGCCGGTGCGTGCGGCTTGAGAAGGCGCTGTAAGGCATGAAGGGACGATCCACGGCATATCGTGTATCCGAAGGGAGGCGCGGGTATGCGGGAGGATCGGATCGGAGCGCTTACGGCTGTGGGCAAGGGATTTGCCCTGGCGGCGGCCATTACGGCGGCGGGGATACTGCTGACGGCGGCGGTGATCGTATTCGTGTCGGTATCGGACGGGGCGCTGACGGCCATAAACCAGGCAGTCAAGATCGTAAGCGTGGCGGCGGGCACCTATTGGGCGGTGCGCTCCTTTAGGAGGCGGGGCTTCGCCCTGGGGGCCTGCGTGGGAATACTCTATATGGTGGTGGGCTGTGCGCTGTACTATTCTTTGGCGGGCGGCAGCTTTACGCCCGCAGGCATAGCGGCGGAATTCGCCATGGGCGGCATCGTCGGCGCTCTGTCGGGGGCATTGACCAGCAACCTGGCCCTGGCCAGGCGGTAGAAGCAGAGATACGAAAGAGAGGCGCGGCAGGTATGACGGCGGCGGAATTCGTGAAGGCGTATCCTGAGACCAGTGAAAAGAAGGCCTCCTCCCCCATCTGGCGGCTGCTTGTACTGGGGATACTGGCCGGGTTCTGGATCGGGCTGGGCGGCGCGGTGTCGTCCAGCGTGAGCTGGTCGGTGGAGAATCCGGGGCTGGCAAAGCTGGTAAACGGGGCTCTGTTCCCGGCGGGGCTGATACTGGTGGTGTTCACCGGGTCGGAGCTGTTTACGGGGAACTGCCTGATGACCATAGGCGCGCTGGAGAAGCGGATCGGATGGGGCGGCATGGCCCGGAACCTGATCGCAGTGTACATTGGAAACTTCCTGGGCGCTATGGTGATGGCGGCGGCCTGCGCGTATTCGGGCCCGGTGAGCGGAGACGGCATGGCCATCAGCGCCATCAGCCGGGCGGCGGCAAAGTGCGCCATGCCCTTTGGGCGGGCATTCGCGCTGGGCATACTGTGCAATATACTGGTGTGCGGGGCGGTGATGATGGCCGCCATGTGCCCGGACGGGCCGGGAAAGATGCTCGCCTGCTTCGTGCCGGTGTGCGCGTTCGTGATATGCGGGTTTGAGCACTGCGTGGCCAATATGTTCTATGTGCCCGAGGGGCTGATGCTGCTGGGGAAATACGCAGAGGCCGCAAAAGATGCGGGCGTGGACGTGGACA
>CADAGW010000258.1 GCA_902787475.1 uncultured Eubacteriales bacterium | reverse complement strand
GGGTGGGACTGACGGACAAGGCGTCGGCATATCCCAACCAGCTCTCCGGCGGGCAGAAGCAGAGGATCGCCATCGTCAGGGCCCTGGCCATGGACCCGGAGGTGATGCTCTTTGACGAGCCCACGTCCGCTCTGGACCCGGAAATGGTGGGCGAGGTGCTGGACGTGATGAAGAACCTGGCCCGGGCCGGCATGACCATGGTGGTGGTGACCCACGAGATGGGCTTTGCCCGGGAGGTGGGCGACAGGGTGCTGTTTATGGACGACGGCATGATACTGGAGGAAGGCACTCCCGACCAGATATTCAATCACAGCCAGAACCGGAGGACGCAGGACTTTTTGAGCAAGCTGCTGTGAGCGGCGAAGGATGACATCGTCATATATTGAACAGATCGACACCCGGCTGTATGAGCAGCCGGGCGATTTGTTTTTGGCGAGCGGGGGATCAGCCGGGGGCGCGCCAGAGGGGACAGGAGGGGCCGGGACCAAAAGGCGGGCGGGACGTGAGGCGGAAGGTGGGCGGATCCCAGGGGAGAGGAGGGCGGCAGGGATGGGGGCCGCGGCGGGGCAGGGGAGGACGGCAGGGACAGGGATCGGGCCGGGGAACGGGAGGCGGATCCCATGGCGCGGAGCGGCAGGGGCGGGGCTCAGGCGGGGAAGGCGGGCTTGGAGGGCCGAAAAAGGGGTCCGGCGGCGGGCGGCGGGAAGGGGCGGCAGGGCGGTACGGGGGACGGGCAGGAACGGCAGGACGGTATGGGCGGCGGGAACAGGGGCGGGCGGCAGGAGGGGACGCCGGGAGCGCAGGACGGGGCACAAGGGGAGCAGGTGAAAGGCGTGGCGGGGAAGCAGGACGCGGGGGACGGCGGGCAGGCCGGGCGAGGGGGCGGGCAGTGCGGAGAAAAGGGCGGCGGGCAGTGGGGGCCGGGATGGGTGGCGCAGTGGGGTGGGGCGGTGTTGGCGTCGGGGCAGAATTCGCCCCAGGCGGTGTACAGGCCCCGGGGGGACGTGATCTGGATGCGGGCGCCGAATACGGAGCGGGGGGAGAGGCGGGGCTCCAGGTAGGTCATTTTGCCTGTGCCGCCGCAAAGGGGCAAGGACGGCATGTCCATGCAGGCGCCGGAGGGGGCATGAAGATATACCCGGCACATGCCATCCTCCCAGTCCGGCGCGAAGAGGCAGATCTGCACCGCGGTTTCGCCGCCCAGGCGGCAGACCCGGGCCCGGCCCCGGGCGGAAGAGGAGCGGAGGACAGCGGTGGAGGAATCATGGATGGTCATATTATCACCTCATGGGCAAAGTATGCGGAGGAGAGGAGAGGTGATAAAGGGGGGACGGGAGGGCGGAAGTGAAGAGTGAAAAATGAAGAGCGGGCTGGAGGCGGAGCGGCGTGGGCGGGCTGGGCGGAAGGAGGATGGCGTTAAAGGGGAAGGAGGGGGACGGATTGCTTCGCCGCGGTGCGGCTCGCAATGACGGGGGACGGAGGCAGGCGGCTGCGCCGGAGCGGGTCGCAGGGACGGGGGGCAAATGCTCTGTTTGGCGACTGGCAGGACGAGGGCAAAAGAGAGGCGGGGAGCATAGGATGGAATGAAGGAGGAGACGGAGATGGGAACGGGGTCGCAGGAGGGGACGAAGGATGAAACCTGAAGCGGGGATGAAGGAGGGGAAGCGGATGAAGAGGGGGAATGGAGACGTGGGAGGGGAGAGGATGACGTTTTCGGAATTGAGGGAGAAGGACGTGATCAATCTGTGCGACGGGCGGAGACTGGGGAGGCCGTCGGATCTGGGGATGAACGAGAACGCCTGCGCGGTGTGTTTGGTGGTGTCGCCCTGCGGTGGGATAAAGGGGCTGTGCCGGGGGCGGGGAGAGGAGGTGGAGATCCCCTGGAACCGGATCCGGCGGATCGGGGACGACGTGATTTTGGTGGAATACCCACCATATGATTCAGAAAACGGGAGATAATGGATTATTTTGGCGTTGAAATGCACAAAATCTTCTCAAAGTACTTGACAAAAGTGCATCTTTTGATTACAATTACAATAGAATGTCTGTAAGGCGGAGGCGCTGTTCGTGAAGTGTATGTTTTGTGGATGCATGAACAGCCGCGTGATCGACTCCAGACCCAACGAAGACGGCTCGGCCATACGCCGGCGCAGGGAGTGCGAGGGCTGCGGACGCCGGTTCACCACCTATGAGCGCATCGATCTGGTGCCCATGATGGTGGTGAAAAAGGACGGGCGGAGGGAGCCCTTCGACCCGGACAAGCTCAGAAGCGGCGTGGTGAAGGCCTGCGAGAAGCGGCCCATTCCCATGCAGAAGCTGGACGAGCTGGTGGCCGACATACAGACCCGGGTAGAGAGCGATTACGACCGGGAAGTGACCTCGGCCCAGCTGGGCGATATGGTGATGGACCGGCTTAAGGAGATCGACGAGGTGGCCTATGTGCGGTTCGCCGCGGTGTACCGCCACTTCAAGGACATACAGACGTTCATGGAGGAGCTGAGCAAGCTCCTGACACGGAAAACATAATGCGGCGAGCCGCAATTTGTGTTAATTCTAAAGGAAAGAGGGACAAACATGGCAAACGAATTGATCTTGGCCGTCGACGACGAGGCCCATATTCTGGAGCTGCTTTCCTTCAACCTGGAAGCGTCCAGATACCGCGTAGTCACCGCAGGCACGGGCGAGGATGCGCTTGTGGTGTGCTCCCATGAACGTCCCGCGTTGATCCTGCTGGACATCATGCTGCCGGGGATTGACGGTATGGAGGTTTGCCGCCGCCTGAAGAGCAATTCCACTACGTCCGACATCCCGATCATCATGCTCACCGCCAAGGGCGACGAGGTGGACAAGATACTGGGTCTGGAAATGGGCGCGGACGACTACATCACCAAGCCCTTCAGCGTGCGGGAGCTGATCGCCCGTGTGAAGGCGCTTCTGCGCCGGGCCGCTCCTCAGAACGAGGAGGAGGGCATACTGCACGTGGGCGGACTGACCATCGACGTGGGCAACTACGAGGCGTTCCGAAACGGCGAGAAGCTGTCCCTGACGCTGAAGGAGTTTGAGCTGCTGAAGCTGTTGGTCATCTCCCGGGGCAAGGTGCTTACCCGCGACTTCCTGCTGGATCGGATCTGGGGCTATGAGTTCTACGGCGAGACCCGTACCGTGGACGTGCATATCCGCCACATCCGCCAGAAGCTGGGCGACGACGCGCATTATATCGAAACCATCCGCGGCGTGGGCTATAAGTTCAACGACCGCCAGGACAACCGCCTGTGAGGCAAAGGGTCGCCCTGGCGGCGGCCTGTGCCTGTCTCATACTGTGCATCGCTTTTCTGTATATCTGTACCCGCTCGGCAGTCGCCTCCAACACGGAGACCGCTGCCGACGGGCTGCTCAAAATGTGCCGCATGTCCGCAGATCTTATGGACACCGCGGCCTTTTTGGAATCGCCGGAGGAGCAGGTCCAGCACTTCTCCGTGTATAGCGGCGCAGGCATCACCGTCATCAGCGCGGACGGGTATGTGGAGCAGGACACCAGGCGCTTTACGCAGGTGGGCGCGGATCTTTCGGAGAAGCCGGAGATCATATTGGCCCGGGACAACGGGGAGGGCTACGCGGTGCGTCCCTTCATGGGCACCCTGTATATATTCGCCGCCCGGCGGCTCAGCGACGGACGGTATGTGCGGCTGTATCAGGCCGCGCCGAAGATGGGATACCTGGTGGGGCGGCGGATGCCGCTGCTCATCGGCCTGCTCATTTTGGCGGCGGTACTGTGCTATGTGATCGTGCGATTGGGCACGCGGGGCCTGTTTACATTCGCCGACCACGTGCATGAGATGCTGGAATCCTTCGCGGAGGGGCAGTTTTCCGCCCGGATCCCGCCCTCTCCCGGGGAGCCCAAGGACGTGGTGGCCCGCATCAATTCCACCGCGGGGCGGATCGAGGATCAGCTGATGCGCAACCAGCGCACCAGCCAGGTGTTCAGCGCCGTGGTCAACCAGATGCCAAACGGCATACTGGCGGTGGACCGGGACCTGAAGGTGAGCTTTGTGAACAGCTCGGCCAAGCAGATGCTGGGCATCACCGGGTCGCCGGAGGGAGCGCCCGTGGACGATGCCAGCAAGGACGTGTCCATCACCCAGCCCCTCAGGGACGCCATGGATCAGGACGGCGTGTATATCAACGGGGTGGCCGCCCGCACGGGCGTGGGCCGGTCCCACAGGCCGCTGAGGCTGTATATATCGCCCATGAAGCAGGACGGGGTCAGCGTCGGCGCGGTGGCCCTGATCGAGGACATCACCGAGCTCAAGCGGATGGAGCAGATCCGCACCGACTTCGCGGCCAATGTGTCCCACGAGCTCAAGACCCCGCTGACCTCCATAAAGGGGTTTGTGGAGACGCTGGACGCGGGGGCCATCGAGAAGCCGGAGATGGCACGGAAGTTTTTGCGCA
>CADAGW010000257.1 GCA_902787475.1 uncultured Eubacteriales bacterium | reverse complement strand
CGGAAGCCGATGATGGAGGTGACGTGGGCCCCCAGGCGGTGGAATTCCTGGGCCACCGGCATGGCGATGGCGCAGCCCACGCCGCCGCCCACGATGCACACGTTTCGGATGCCCTCGGTGTGGGTGGGCTGGCCCAGCGGGCCCACGAAGTCCTGTATATACTCGCCCTGCTCCTTGTGGTTCAGCAGGGCGGTGGTGGCGCCCACGATCTGGAATATGATCTTGACCGTGCCGTTTTCGGGATCGGTGCCCGCCACGGTCAGGGGGATGCGCTCGCCGTCCTCGTCGACGCGCAGGATGATAAACTGGCCCGGCTTGGCCTTGCGGGCCACCAGAGGCGCTTCGATCTCCATTTGGGTGACGGTGGGATTGAGCGCCTTTTTGCTTGCGATCTTATACATAATTCACACCTCGAAGGATATTATAGCAAAACGGCCCCTGAAGGTCAAGGGGCCGAAGTATTATACAAAATATAAGTTTGTGAGTAATTATGCAGGAAAATGCGCGGCGGGCGTCATTTCAGGAACAATTCCACCACCGGGACCGGCACGGGAGGCTTGACGGTGGGCAGCTCCAGCACGAGAACGTCATTTGTCAGGGTCGTGCCCTCGCTGTATCGGTTGATGTAGCCCTCGGTGAAGCGGATCTCGCTGCCGTCGCTCAGGAACTGGGCGTACTCCACCTTCCCCGCCAGGCCCTTTAATTGCAGATAGGCGAAGGGGTAGGCCATCAGGTGGAGGTAGAGCCGCCTGCCGTCCTCGCTCTGGGTGAACCGGCAGTCCGCGGGGCAGGAGGGGAGAAGGTCGGGCTCGGCCATGGTGCAGCCGTAAATGGAGCGGCTGTGGTACTTCATCCACTGGGCGAAGGCGTCCAGGGCGTCGCAGGCCCTTTGGTCCAGATATCCCCGGGAGGTGGGGCCCACGTTCATCAGCAGATTGCCGCCCAAGGACACGGTGTTCACCAGCAGGCGGATGAGCATGTCCGGGCTCTTCCAGGTCTGCTCGTCCCGGTAGTAGCCCCAGGAGCCGGAGAAGGTGTGGCAGGCCTCCCAGGTGACCAACTCGCCCGTCTCGCTGTGCCGCATCCATACGGTGGGTTGGTACTGCTCCGGGGTCCAGAGATCCTGCTCGATGTCGGTGCGGTTGTCGATGATGATGCCGGGCTGGAGCCGCCGTGCCAGGGCGATGAGCTCTTCGGCCTCCCAGTCGTCCTTGCCCTTGCCCCGCTGCCAGGCTTTGTCGCCGGCGCCGTTGTCGCCGGTGTAGGAGTAGTCGAACCAGAGGATGTCGATCTTGCCGTAGCCGGTGAGAAGCTCCGTGACCTGATCCCGCATGTACCGGGCGTAGCGGCGCATGTCCCGGCCCTGGTTCTGGGTAAGGGCGTCCGGGTCGTCCCGGCGGGGGTGGAAGGTGTCTATGGTGAAGTCCGGGTGGTGCCAATCGAGGAGGGAGTAGTAAAGCCCCACGCGAAGCCCCTCGGAGCGGAAGGCGTCCACGAACTCCCGCAATAGATCCCGCCCGGCGGGGGTGTTGGTACACTTGTAGTCGGTATATTTGGAGTCGAACATGCAGAAGCCTTCGTGATGCTTGGCGGTGAACACGGCGTATTTCATGCCGGCCAGCCGGGCCCGGCGGGCCCAGTCCCGGGGGTCGTACAGATCCGGGTCGAAGTGCCTGAAATACAGGTCGTAGTGCGCCTCCGGGGTCTTTTCAAAGGACTTGACCCACTCGTGGCGGGCGGGCATGGCGTACAGGCCCCAGTGGATGAACATGCCGAACCGGTCGCGGCGGAACCACTGCGTGTCGCCGGGGGTCTTTCGTACCGCGTAGCTGCTCATGTGATCCTTCCTTTTTCGTTACTGCATGCCTATTGTACGATGATATGCGCCACCTGTCAAGACGGCGAAACGCGCACGACCTTTTTTTCTTGTATTTGGCAGGGCGGTGTGATATAATCATACTGTGTATATGTTTTGAATCAAAATGGGGACGCGTTTCGCGTTTTGGACGGATCCTGATATGACAGGAGGTTTGCCCCATGAAGCGGATACTCTTTCTCCTGCTCCTGCTCTCCCTTTTCTGCGCTCTGTACTGCGTTTCGGCGGCGGCGGATTCCAGCGGCTCGCTCACAGGCACGATCAGCTGGACGCTGACGGACAATGGCGGCCTGACCCTGACCGGCACGGGCGCGACGCCGGATTATGAACTGTGGGGCGACGGCAAATCCCCGTTCTCGTGGGATGGAACGATCAAGAGCATCACCGTGGGGGAAGGCATTACCCATTTGGGAGGGCGCATTTTTCATTCGTGCGAGGGCGTGACCAGCATCACCCTGCCAAACAGCCTCCAGTCCATAGGCGACAGAGCGTTTTACAACAACGGCATAACCTCTGTTTCGATCCCCGGCGGCGTGACGGCCATCGGTGAAAGCGCCTTCTGTTACTGCGAGGGTCTGAAAGAAGTCTACGTCTGGAATTCCAGTACGGCTGTCGGCGAATTCGCCTTTGATCACTGTGCCTCCAATCTGACTTTGTACGGCTGGGAGAATTCCACAGCGCAGACTTGGGCGCAGACGGCGGGTATCTCCTTCCAGTCCATGGGCAGTCCCACCGGTCCCTGCGGCGTCAATTTGACCTATACGTTCGACCTCGCCACCTACACGCTGACCATCTCCGGCACGGGGCCGATGGAGAGCTTCAAAAACGTGGGATTTGTCCCCTGGTACTACTTTAAAGAACACATTCGCGCTGTCGTCATCGGGCAAGGCGTGACGACCATAAGCCAGTATGCCTTCCAGAACGCATTGATGACCAGCATTACGATCCCTGACAGCATGACCTTTATTGGATATAACGCCTTCTATTACAGCATATTCCTGACCGGCATCGTGCTTCCGGAGAATGTTGCCAGAGTGGAAGACCGCGCTTTCATCGGCTGCCTGAAAATGACCAGCGCTGCCTTCCTGAATCCCGATACGTCCATTGGCATGGAGAACTTTACAAGCTGCACACAGTTGACCATCAAGGGCTGGGAGGGCTCCACGGCGGAGAACCACGCCGAGGACATGGGTATTCCGTTTGAGCCGCTGGTTCCCAAATCCACCCTGATACTGCCCGCGGGACTTACGACCATTGAAGAAAATGCTTTCTCCGGCGTCAAGGCAGGGGCGGTGCTGATACCGGCCTCCGTGACCACCATCGTCGGCGACCCCTTCGAGGGCAGCGGTGTGGTATACATATACGGCACGCCCAACACGGCGGCGTCGCTTTTCGCCATCCAAACGGGCCGCATATTCGTTGCCCTCGGCGAATGAACCGCAGACGGATTTGTACGCGCGGGGCCGCTCTCTACGCGAGGGCGGCCCTTTTGCCATGGGAACGGGGGCGTTACAAAACTTTTTTCTGAACCTTCCTGCGGCGGATATTGACGCGGCGGAAGGATGTGGGGTATACTATATGTAATATGGGGTCATCCCATGACTACATGGAGGCGCAGCATGCCCGACCAATCCAAAATACGCAATTTCTGCATCATCGCCCATATAGACCACGGCAAGTCCACCCTGGCGGACCGGCTGCTGGAAAAGACCGCCCTACACGGCGAAGGACGGAAAGGAATATGATCTGAACCTGATCGACACGCCAGGCCACGTGGACTTTACCTATGAGGTGAGCCGGGCGCTGGCGGCCTGCGAGGGAGCGGTGCTGGTGGTGGACGCCACCCAGGGCATCGAGGCCCAGACGCTGGCCAATGTGTATCTGGCCCTTGACCACAATCTGGAGATTCTGCCGGTGATCAACAAGATCGACCTGCCCAGCGCCCAGCCGGAGGTGGTGAAGCAGGAGATCGAGGACGAGATCGGGCTGGACACGGAAAACTGCCCCTGCATATCCGCCAAGACGGGCCTGAATGTGGAGGACGTGCTGGAGGACATCGTGAGCAAGGTGCCCTCTCCCGAGGGCGATCCCACAAGGCCCCTGCAGGCGCTGATATTTGACTCCTATTACGACAACTACCGGGGGGCCATCAGCTCCGTGCGGGTGATGGAGGGCACGGTGAAGGTGGGAGACCGGATCCGGATGATGGCGGGCAAGCGGGAGTTCGACGTGACCGAGGTAGGGTCGTTTCTGCCCGGCGCGTACCGGCCGTCCGAGACCCTGTCGGCGGGCGAGGTGGGCTATATCGCCGCGTCCATAAAGGACATCGCCGACATCCGGGTGGGCGATACCATTACGCTGGCGGACGCGCCCTGCGACAAGCCCCTGCCGGGCTATCGGGCGGTGCTGCCCATGGTGTACTGCGGCATATTCCCGGCGGACGGCGCGGATTACGAGGCGCTCAAGGACGCCCTTGAAAAGCTGAGGCTCAACGACGCGGCGCTGTCCTTCGACCCGGAGACCTCGGCGGCGCTGGGGTACGGGTTCCGGTGCGGCTTTTTGGGGCTTTTGCACATGGAGATCATACAGCAGCGGCTGGAGCGGGAGTTTGACCTGAACCTTGTGACTACCGCGCCCAGCGTGGTATACAAGGTCAATAAGACCGACGGCACCGTGGTCAATATCGACAACCCGGCCAACCTCCCCCCCATGAACGAGATCGAGAGCATGGAGGAGCCTATGGTGGCGGCCTCCGTGATCACGCCCCAGGAATTTGTGGGCACGGTGATGGAGCTGTGCCAGGACAAGCGGGGCGTGTATGAGGATATGAAATACATCGAGGGCAACCGCGTGCTGGTGCACTACAAGCTGCCCCTGAACGAAGTGATATTCGATTTCTTCGACCAGCTCAAGAGCCGCACCCGGGGCTACGCCTCCTTCGACTATGAGCTCAGCGGCTATGTAAAGAGCGATCTTGTGAAGCTGGATATGCTCTTAAACGGCGAGATATGCGACGCCCTGTCCATTATCGTCCACAAGGACCGGGCCTATCCCCGGGGACGGTCCATCGCCGAGAAGCTGCGGGACGCCATTCCGCGCCAGCTGTTCGAGATCCCCATACAGGCCGCCATCGGCGGGAAGGTCATCGCCCGGGAGACCGTCAAGGCCCTGCGCAAGGACGTGCTGGCCAAGTGCTACGGCGGCGATATCACCCGCAAGAAGAAGCTCCTGGAAAAGCAGAAGGAAGGCAAGAAGCGCATGCGCCAGGTGGGCAGCGTGGAGGTGCCCAGCGAGGCGTTTATGGCGGTGCTGAAGATGGATTAAGGGGGGAACGGGGGAGATGTTGGGGAGGCGCTGAGGGCTCCTCGCCCTC
>CADAGW010000256.1:3801-8445 GCA_902787475.1 uncultured Eubacteriales bacterium | reverse complement strand
GATCGGGACGGCAAAAAGATCGCCCGGCGGGGAGGCCGGGCGGGAAGGTCAGCGGGTCTTGGCGCCCTTGACCTGGCGGGTGAGGATATCGGACTGAAAGGAATACTGGCTCTTGTTCTTTTCCCTGTGGGCGGACAGGGCATATTCCACCATCTTGTCGATGAGGCCTGAGAACCTGAGACCGGTGGCTTCCCAGAGATAGAAGGCCAGGGAACCGGGGATGGTGTTGATCTCCCCCACGAACCACTCGCCGGACTGGGTGTCCAGTATGTAGTCGATGCGGACCACGCCCTTGCAGTCGCAGGCCCGGAACACCTTTAGGGACATGTCCTGTATCTTTTTTGTGAGGTCGTCTGATATGGGCGCGGGGATGCGGCGGGCCAGGGAGCTCATGCCGCCCTTGGCGCCCTTGCCTCCCTTGCCGCCGGAGAGATATTTTTTATTGAAGTCCAGAAGGTCCGCGTCCTCCACCCGGCCGGGCATTTCCAGCACGGAGGCCTGGGCCTCGCCGGCGTAGCCCAGCACGGAGCAGTTGACCTCGCTGATGTGGGTGACGCCCTTTTCGATGAGTATGCGCCGGTCGTAGGCGCAGGCCACGTCCATGGCGTGGATCAGGCCCTGTCTGTCGTTGGCCCGGGAGATGCCGATGGAGGAGCCGAGGTTGGAGGGTTTGACGTACACAGGGTACGGAAGGGCGGCCTCCACCCGGGCGATGACGGCGTCCCGGTCCCGCTCCCAGTCTGCCCGGTCCGCCCAAGTGTCGGGGAGAACGGGAAAGCCGCAGCCCCGGAAGAGCTGCTTCATGGCGATCTTGTCCATGCCCACGGAGCTGCCCAAGACGCCCGAGGAGGTGTAGGGGATGTTCCAAAGCTCCAGCATGCCCTGGAGGGTGCCGTCCTCGCCGTTTAAGCCGTGCATGACGGGGAGCACCACGTCGCAGAGGGCCTCCGGGGCGGCCTTGCCCAGGCGGAAGAGGGACTGGTGGTCGGCCTTGTAGAGGGCCAGCCTGTTTCCCTCGGCCTCGGGGCGGACCCGGGTGACCTTGGAGGCGTCGAAGTGGGTATAGAAGGCGATGTCCATCAGGGCCTGGCCGGTGTACCAGACGCCGTCCCGGCCGATGTAGACGGGAGTGACCTGATAGCGGCTGGTATCGGCGGCGTGGGCCGCCTGCAGGCCGGATATGATGGACACGTCGTGCTCGCAGGTGCGGCTGCCGAAGATCACGGCAAGATTGGTTTTCATGGAAAGACCTCCGCTATTTTTCGTTGTATTGGTCGGGCAGGTCGCTCTCGAAGAGCACCGTGTCCCCCACCCGGCCCTCGCGGCCCAGTATGGCCGTGGCTTCGTCCAGGTTTTTGACCACGTAGACCGCCTGAAGGCCGCTGTCCCGGGCGCCCTGGGCCACGGGCTCGGTCTGCTTGGGGCCCACCAGTATGGCCATGTCGCAGTGCTGGGCAATCTGCGCGCCCAGGCGGTAGTTGAGCTCGTACTGCTTTTCGCCGCCCTCCACGATGCCGGGGGTGACGATGACGTGCCGGCCCGGGAACTCGGAGAGGGTCTCCAGGGCCGCCTTGGCCCCGGCGGAATTGGCATTGTAGCCGTCGTCGATGACGGTGACGCCGCTGCCGTTGTCGATGAGCTGGAGCCGGTGCTCCACGCCCTGGATCCTGGCCACGCCCCGGCCGATCTCGGCCATGGTCATGCCGAGAGTCCGGGCCACGCAGGCAGCCAGGGCGATGTTGGCCACGTTGAAGCGGCCCAGGAGCCTGGTCTCGCAGGCGCACCTTTCGCCGGTCATGTCCACCAGCTCGAAGCGGCTGCCCCAGGGGCCGGACTGCACGTTCTGGGCCCGCATATCCAGGAGGCCCTCCCCCATGCCGGCCCGGTATTTGGTCATCTTGGTCTTTTCGTAGAGGCCGTCCACGATACCCCCGTCGGCGGCGAAGAAGGCCGCGCCGTCCTGGGGCAGGCTGGCGATCAGGTCGTATTTGGTGTGGGTGACGGCCTCGATGCTGCCGAAGGTCTCAAGGTGCTGAGGGCCCACGGAGGTGAGGACGCCGTATTTTGGCTGTACGAAGTCGGTGAGCTCTTTGATGTCGCCGGGGTAGCGGGCCCCCATCTCGGCCAGGAACACCTGATGGTCGGGCTTTAGGTCGTTGTTTATGGCCTTGCACAGGCCCATGGGGGTGTTGATGGAGCCGGGGCTGAAGAATACGTTGTATTTTTCGGAGAGGATGGCGGCCAGGAAGGTCTTGACGGAGGTCTTGCCGTAGCTGCCGGTGATGCCGATCCTGATAAGGCCCGGCATGGCGGCCATTTTGGCGCGGGCCATGCGCAGGTATTTGTTCTGTATGGAGGTCTACACGGGCTGGACCAGGTATCCCGCCGCCAGAGTGATATAGGGCAGGAGGGCGAACAGGAGGTAGGGCGGAAGGCTCATCACCGAAAGGAGCAGGCACCCCGCCGCGCACACCAGGCACGTGGAGGCGGCCAGCCGCTTCATGCGGGCGGTGAATACGAAGGGCTTTTTTTCCTTCTGTGCGTGGAGCCGGCGGTCAAGCCACAGGGCCCCCGCGGCGAAGAGGACGAGGCAGACGACGCGGGAGATGAGGCCCGCGTATTTGTAGGAGAACATGCGGAAGAAGAGGAAAAAGACGTAGTACAAAAGAGACAGGCCCACGCCGATATATACCGGGGGCAGCATGTGCTCGTTGTGCTTTTTGAGCCAAAGGAGGTATTCGTTCAGCTTCGTGGAGAGAAGCTGGAAGATGTGCATATATTTGCGGGTGGCCCAGGCGCACAGGAGGGCCGCTATAATGGCTTCGATATAGATCATGCGTCCACCTCGAGGAAATTTTCCATGACGGCCTTAAAGTGGCCGTAGCGCTCCAAGAACGCGTAATGCCCCACGCCGCTCTCCACCACGAGCCCGGCGTCGGGTATGGCTTTTTCCATGGTCTGCCCCATCCACAGGGGCGTGGCCGTGTCCGTCTCGCCCCAGTAAAGGAGGGTGGAGGAGCGGACAGAGGGCAGTGTGTCGGTCAGATCCTGGTGTATGACCCGTTTGAAGGTCTCCCGCATGGAGGGGGTGAGGGCCTTGTAGTCCGCGGAGCCGAAGCGCTGGACGAGGGCCTCCCGGGCCTTGCCGCGAAGGCTGCCGGGCAGAAGGCCGGCGGCGCGGTTGAGGACCTTATACAATCTGGTGCGGAAGGACAGAGTGCCGCTGTCTTTTGGCCGCCGGTGATGATGAGCTTTGCGAACAGATCGGCCCTGTGGGACGCGGCCCACAGAAGCACCCGCCCGCCGAAGGAATGGGCCAGGCAGTGGACCGGGCCGAGGGACAATTCGTCCAGGAGAGATATGAGGCACTGGGCGTATTCGGTGACGGACCAGGGGGAAGGGGGCTCAGGGGACTGGCCGTGGCCGGGGAAGTCCACCGCCACGATGGTCATCTTGTCCTGAAAGTCCCGGATGATGGGAGAAAACTCGGTCAGGTCGCAGCCCCAGCCGTGCAAAAGCAGCAGGGCGGGCTTTCCGCCGCCGTAGATCTCGTAGCGCATTTTCGCGCCGCCCTGTTCCCATATCATGGATACATCCGCCTCCGGAACCATTATACTCCCAATATACGCCCTTCGCCCGGCGAAATCGGATAAAACTTCATGAGGATTTGGCGAAATCCGTCAGTCGGGCCATATGCCCTCGAACACCCGGACGGCGGGGCCGGTCATATAGACCCGGCCGCCGAAGAGCCGGAGCTGAAGATCGCCCCCGGCCAGGTGGGCGGTACACCGATCCCCCACCCTGCCCATATGCATGGCGGCGGCGAAGCAGGCACAGGCGCCGCTTCCGCAGGCCATGGTCTCGCCGCTCCCCCGCTCCCAGACCCGCATCGTGAATTCGGACGCGGAGTCCACCCGGACGAACTCCACGTTGGTGCGCTGGGGAAAGAAGGGATCGTTTTCCAAGGCGGGGCCCAGGCGGTAGAAATCGGCGTCTGTGGGCCATGCGTCCAATAGGACGGCGTGGGGATTGCCGGCGTCCACCCGGGTGAGGGGGATGCCCTGCACCGTGACAGGGGTTGGGTCTATGATCCGGACCTGGCCCATGTCGCACTCCACCTGGCCGTCCGGCAAAATATCGGCGGTGCGAAGGCCCGCGCCGGTGAGGATGCTGACCCGATTCAGGGGGGTAAAGCCCTGGTCTCTTAGATACCGGGCCACGCATCTTAAGCCGTTGCCGCAGATCTGGGCCTCGCTGCCGTCGGCGTTGAATATGCGCATCTCGGCGTCGGCGGCGCTGGAGGGCGATATGACGATCAGTCCGTCCGCGCCGATGCCCGTGTGCGGCGCGCTGACCCGGCGGGAAAGGCCCGGCAGGTCGCCGGGAAGGGTCTGGGTGAAGGCGTCTACATAGACGTAGTCGTTGCCCAGTCCCTGCATTTTCACAAAGCGCATGTGGTACCTCATTGGGGACGGGGGAGACGAGGGAGACGCTGAGGGCTCCTCGCCCTCAGACTCCTCGCCAAAGGGTCAAGACCCTTTGGAATCCCATCTTGCCGCCCTTCGGGCGGGGATTGATTTATTGGGATGCAGTCAATCCAGGGGATTGGCAATTGCCGATTGGGTTGAAGGGGAACGGATTGCT
>CADAGW010000256.1:0-3780 GCA_902787475.1 uncultured Eubacteriales bacterium | reverse complement strand
CCCTGCGAGCATGATGGGGCGAAGTGACTCGCCTGCCTTGCGAGGGGACACCTCATCCGGCCCTGCGGGCCACCTTCCCCTCAAGGGGAAGGCTGGGATCGGCGAGGGGTGGGTATGGTCTGCGCCGCGCAGGGCGGGATGATATGGATTTAAAGATACAACAAAAAGGCCGTCAGCGGACGCTCCGGCCTTTGTGCTGCATAGAGATGCCCCTTATTGGAGGGCAGTGGACAAAATCGCCAGCACGATGAACACTGCGGCAGAGATCTTGGTGATCAGGCTCAGCTTGCCGTCGATATCGTGGGCCTTGTTTTTGCCCAGGAAGGTCTCCGCGCCGCCGCCGATGGCGCCCAGGCCGGCGGAATTGCCCTGCTGCATGAGCACGGCGACAACGATGACCAGCGCAACCAGCACCAGCAGTATGTTGATGATCGTCAGAACTACACTCATTGGTGAACATCCTCCCTTAATTAACGCGGAGATTATTATATCACGCTTTGGTATTTGTTGCAAGCCCTTTTTGGAGGTTTTGGCAAGAATTTACTCTTTTTCTTCCATTCTGCGGGCCACGGCGGCCAAAAACTCGTCGCTGGTGAGGGCGGGCACCCTCTCCCCCTCCTTCATGGCGGCCAGATCTCCCGTCATGTCGCCCTCCCGGACGGCGGTGAGGGTGGCGTTTTCGAGCCTGTCGGCGAAGGAGACGAGATCGGCGATGCCGTCCATCTCGCCCCGCTTGCGCAGCGCGCCGGTCCAGGCGAATATGGTGGCGATGGGATTGGTGGAGGTCTTTTCGCCCTTTAAGTGCCGGTAGTAGTGGCGGGTGACGGTGCCGTGGGCGGCCTCGTACTCGAACTTGCCGTCGGGGGACACCAGCACCGAGGTCATCATGGACAGGGAGCCGTAGGCGGCGGCGATCATGTCGCTCATCACGTCTCCGTCGTAGTTTTTAAGGGCCCAGACGAAGCCGCCGTGGGAGCGTATGACCCGGGAGACGGCGTCGTCGATGAGGGTATAGAAGTAGGAGATGCCGGCTTCCTCGAAGGCCCGCTTGTATTCCTTTTCGTAGACGGCCTCAAAGACGGCCTTGAACCGCCCGTCGTAGATTTTCGCGATGGTGTCCTTGGTGGAGAACCAGAGGTCCTGCTTTTTGTCCAGGGCGTAGGCGAAGCAGGAGCGGGCGAAGCTCTCTATGGAGGCGTCCGTATTGTGCTGGGCGGAGAGCACGCCGGGGCCCGCGAAGGTGTGGACGGGGGCCTCGAGGGTCTGTCCATCCGTGCCGGTGAACACCAGCTTGGCCTCGCCGGGGCCGGGCACGGCCATTTCGGCGGCCTTGTATACGTCTCCGTAGGCGTGGCGGGCGATGGATATGGGCTTTTCCCAGGCGGGGATCACCCGGCGGATGCCCTCCACCACGATGGGGGCCCGGAACACAGTGCCGTCCAGCATGGCCCGAAGGGTGCCGTTGGGGCTTTTCCACATTTTATGTAGGTGGTATTCCTCCACCCGCTGGGCGTTGGGGGTGATGGTGGCGCATTTGACGCCCACGCCGAGACGGGCCACGGCCCGGGCGGCGTCCACAGTCACCTGGTCCTCCGTCTCGTCCCGATGGGGAAGGCCCAGGTCGTAATACTCGGTTTTCAGATCCACCCAGGGCAGGATCAGCGTGTCCTTGATGCGCTGCCAGAGGATGCGTGTCATTTCGTCGCCGTCCATCTCTACCAGCGGCGTGGTCATTTGTATGCGCATAGTGCCCTCCCGAAACGAATTTTTGGTCAGTATACCACAGGATTGTTATAAATACAAGATGGGAAGGTCATTTTCAGCGGCGTCGCCCTTGCAAAGGGACAAAGGAAAGAGTATAATAGGAGAAACAAGGAGAACCAAGGAGGTACAGGCGGATGGACGGAACACAGAAGGTATCCTCTGTGGAGAAGCTGATACAAAGATGTCAGGAGCGGGGCATGCCCCTTGAAAAAATGCGGTTTTTCATCGGGGAGAACCGGACGGAGCCCCGGTGCTTCGGCATATACCAGGATCCCCAGTCGGGGTACTGGGTGGTGTACAAAAACAAAGCGGACGGGTCCAGGGCCGTGCGCTACAACGGGCCGGACGAGGCCTATGCCGCCAACGAGATCTGGATGAAGATCAATTCGGAGATCGAGATGCGCAGGGCCCGGCTTCAAAGCAGGCAGACCCCGCCGAGCCCCATGCGGAAGGTCATACACGTCATCGCGGGCCTGGCCATCGCGGCGCTGATCTCCTGGGGCATATACGCCGCGATCAACGCGCCAAAGCGGGGATATTATATCGTCGACAACGATCTGTATTATTATCAGAATTCGGCCTGGTATGTGATGGACGACCTGGGATACTGGCTGATATACGACGCGCCGGAGGGCGACGAGTGGTACGACGACTGTTATTATGGAAGCTATTATCCCTCGTATGACGAGTACGAATACGGCACGAGATTTGAGAACACGGATTATTACGTGGAGCCAAGCGACGACGATTCGGACAGCGACGTGTTCGACAGCTGGGATTCCTTCGACACGGATTGGGACAGCGACTGGTGATGTTTTTGTAGAAAATATGGGGCTGGGATTAAGTTATGCCTTAGGGGGGCGCGAGGGCTTGACGAATCCGGATTTTCCGTTATAATGCAAAAAGAGAAGTATTCGATAAGCGAGGTAAAGGCCATGAACAAATGCCCTCTGATCCTGATTTGCGACGACGATCCCGTGGTGCATGAGTCCATTTCCCTGTATTTGGATCACGAGGGTTATGCCCATATATCCGCCTACAACGGGGACGAGGCCCTGCGGATGGTGGTGGATCACCAGCCGGATCTGATGGTGCTGGATCTGATGATGCCCGGAAAGAGCGGCATAGACGTATGCCGGGCGATTCGCTCGGGCAGCAGCCTTCCCATCATCATGCTGACGGCCAAGAGCGAGGAGATCGACCGGATACTGGGGCTGGAGCTGGGGGCGGACGATTATGTGGTGAAGCCCTTCTCGCCCCGGGAGGTGCTGGCCCGGATCAAGGCGGTATTGAGGCGGTTCGGGGAGAAAAAGTCCGAGGACGAGGCGGTGGTGCGGTTTCCCCAGCTGGAGATCAATCTGGCCAACTATCAGGTGACCGCCATGGGAAAGACCATCGCCTGTACGCCCAAGGAGGTGGAGATACTCCATCTTCTCACCTCCCACGCGGGACAGGTGTTTTCGCGGGAGCAGATTCTCTCTCACGTGTGGGGGTACGACTTTTTCGGGGACACCCGCACCGTGGACACCCACATCAAGCGAATCCGGCAGAAGCTGCCCCAGGAGGGGGTGGGCTGGTCGCTTAAGACGGTGTACGGCGTGGGCTACAAATTTGAGGTGGACGCATGAAGCGGAGCGTGCTTCTTCGGCGGGTGCTTTTGGCAGCCGCCGTTTCTACATTGTGCGTGATTTTGTTCACCATCATGATCTTCTCTCTGGTGTACCAGATCCGGTTTGTGAGAAGCGAGGGAGACGACCTTCTGGCCAAGGTGCGGGTGCTGGGGAACCTGGTGACCCACTGGGGGGAGAAGGCCACCCTGGAGGAGGCGGTGGCCAGTCTGGATCATCTGAACAGCCGGGATTATAAGGTGTTTTTGAGCGAGCACACGTTTATATATGACCAGAGCGTACGGCTGTGCGCCATGAGCGGGGAGATGAACGATTACGGGTCGTATATGGAGCCGCTGGTGAAGAGGGCGCTCTCCGGCGAGGAGGTGCTCTTTTACAACGAGCCGGT
>CADAGW010000255.1 GCA_902787475.1 uncultured Eubacteriales bacterium | reverse complement strand
GGCCCATTCCGTCTCATAGGGCTTCTCCGGCTTGATCTCCCCGTGGATCCAGTCCTGCTGATCGGTGAGATAATCGATGCCCGGTATGTCGAAATATTTGTACATGGGCATGGTGAAGCAGGTGGCCCGGATCTGGGTCTCCATGGTGTCCTCCATCATCAGATGGCCGCTGAAGCGGATGTGGTTGGCCCCGGCCCAGTCCCGCACGGACTGGAAATAGGCGTTTTTCATCAGGTGGAGCACCGTCCGCCAATATTTGAGCCGTATCTCCCTGTCCCCTTCCCCGTCCACAAAGAGCAGATGGAGCCTGTCCATGGGAAAGGCCTCGCCCCAGAGTTCGGCATATGTCTGTGGCAGTATGCCCGTCCAGGGCAGGGACACCTTGGCGAAGGAGGGCTCGTCCACCCACATGGACACGATGGTCTTTCCGAATTCGTCCCGGAAATCCTTCCACATATTCTCGTAGCTCTGCCGCACGTAGAAGGCGCAGGCGTCGGGAGAGAGCATGTCCAGTATGGTCATGGAGGGCACCAGGCAGTAGTCTATGCCGTCATGGGAGTCCAGCACCTGCCCCTCGCCCTGCCCGGCGGCACAGCACCGCACATCTCCCAGGGAGTATTCCGGGGGCAGGTCCAGCACCGCCTCGGGCATGTATCCCGCCTGCATGAACAGCTTCATGTCAAGGCTTTTCGCCTCGTCCACCACCGCCCGCATCTTTCCCATCCAGTCCGGCCCGGGATAATCCGAGCGCAGGCCGATATAGGTGCGCACGATGACGCAGGCCACGCCCTGAGCGCGCATGGAGCGCAGCTGCCTGCGCATCTCCCCCTCGTCCAGGGTATCGTTCAGCATCCAGAAATCCGTGCCCCGGCACTCGTCCGGCGGGTTTTGAAAGATATGATCCAGCATCCTTACCCCTCCTTATCCTCATTCCACCACGGTCAGGTCCATGTCCATGATCCTGGCGAAGGCCCGTATCTCCCCGATCAGGTTCCCCGTGCCCAGGGCCAGGTGGTGGGTGGGCCCCGCCTCGCACCAGCGGGAAATAAAATCCGTCACGTCCATGCCCGGTATGATCACCCGGGTGTTGGTGTTGCCCGTCTGGGGGATGGCCCCCGCCTGGGAGATGCCCGCGGCGGCCACCAGGCGGAACCGGCCGTTGGGCTGACAGTTGATGCTCAGCATGGTCACGGGCCCGGCCTTCAGGCTGAACTCCACGCCGATGCCGCTGCCCGCCTTGCCGTGATACTTTTTGAGCTTGCGCAGTATGGGCTTGCCCTGGCTGATGGCGATGTACTTCTTGGCGCTCGCGATCTTGACGCAGAGCGTGAAGAGCTCCGCGGCGGTCTTAAGGTCCGCCTCCCCGGCAAGGGGTATGCCCCTGGAGGTCAAAAGCGTGTTGCCTATGATCAGCGCCGCTCCCATCCGCTCATAGAGGTTGCCGTCCTCGCCCTTATAATAATACGCCAGGGCGGATAAGTGATTGTCTTTTACCATCCCTTCCAGCGCGCAGGCCATACGGGCCGACCAGGCCAGATCCTCCCGCGTCACGTGATCGGTCAAGGGGTCTATGGAGGGATCCTGTATGGAGAACGTCTTTTCGATCAGGTCTGTAGTCTTTGCGATCTGATCCTCCGTCACCTCCTGGGCCCTCTTGGCCAGCTCGCACATCTCCAGCATCCGCACGTGGCATTTGAAGGCGGCGGAAAAGGCGGTGGGATCGGTGTGCATGTCGTACATGCCCTCGTAGGTGTGGCCCAGATAGCCGATCTGGGCATATTTGAAGGCCGCCCTGGCCGCGATGGCCCTCTGCCACGTGCCGATCTGGCGGCGGATCCTCTCCTCCTGCCCCCTCGCCGCCACGACGCAGGGCGGGATGGGCCTGCCCAGCCGTTTATACACCCCCGCGATCTCCGGCATGGCGCATATGTCGTCGTTGACCAGCTGCATGTAGGTGGTGCATTTTTCATAGTCCAGGCGGCTCATGGGCTGTACGCCCACCAGGATCTGGGGCACGTCCAGATAGTTGGCGAATGGCGCAGCCAGGGAGGAGGGAAGATAGGTAGTGAGCAGCATAAAAATGCCGTCCACGTCCTGCCGTTTCAGCTCCCTTACCACCTCAAACGCCTTTTCCACATCGTCCACGTAGTCGGTGACGATCACGTCGGTGTCGTCGGTAAAACACTTCAGAATCTCCCTGGATTTTTGATTCAGCTCCTCAAAAAGTCCTTCAAATTGCTGAAAATAGATATAATGCCCCAATGGCACCACCGCAGTGACGGGTTTCTTTCCCATATCCGGTCCGCCTCCTTCTCCTCCGGTATCCACGGCATAAATATATCAGAATTTAACATCGCTGACAAGGCACAAACTGTCCGTATACAGCATAATATGCGCAGAATATATGGGGAGGCGGAAGCATGCTCGCATATCCTCAGGGCGATCTGGACGTGGACGTGACGCAAGTCCTGCTGGCCCACCGCTATACCATGATGCCGGGCCTTGAAATGGACGCCTACCGCCAGGGCCGGAACATGCACGGCATGGTCTGCCCCATAGACGGCGCGGGGGAGTATTTCTTCTCCACCGGGCAGATATCCCGCCTTTCCCCCGGGCAGATCGCCCTGATCCCCGCCAGCGCCGCCTACCGGGTGCGGGCGGCGGACGGGCGGCCCTTTGAGCACTACACGGTGAACTTCCTTGGAAACGGGGACACCCTGCCCCCCTGGATCCCCAGGGGCGGCATGTACGTGCTCTCCCCCAAGGATCCGGCCCTGTTCATGGCCCGCTTTCAGGAGCTGACGGATATATGGCAGAGGATGCGGGCCGGATACAGGATGAACGCCAAGGCGAGACTATTGTCCATACTGGCGGAATACCTGTGCCAGTGTCTTTCTCAAAACGTGGATCCCGGCGCGTACAGCCGCACCCTGCCGGCCCGCCGCCGGATCGAAACGGACTACGCCCAGCCCCTGACCCTGGCCCAGCTGGCCCAGGAGTGCGGCATGAGCCCGGGCGGCTTCCGCCGGGTATTCACCCGGGTCTACGGCCAGCCCCCCATCGCCCATTTGATGCGCCTGCGGGTGGAAAAGGCCAAGGAGCTCCTGCTCATCGGCTCCTCCCTGGAGGAGACCGCCCGGCTCACCGGGTTTTCGGACGTCAATTACTTTATCCGGTATTTTAAAAAAGCGACGGGCATGACGCCCGGCCGCTTTCGTCTGATGTTTTAGGGAGCATACCGTCCCATTTTTCATTCTGCCCAGTGGATCCGGCTCTCGTCGAACCGGTCCTGCTGTGCTCTGTTCTCCGCCGGATACCCGTATGGGAATATGGCGAAGGCCCTGACCGTGCCCGGAAGCTCCAGTATATCCTCCACCGCCTTCATCCGCTCATCCTGCAGGGCGATGCCCAGCCACACGCCGCCCAGGCCCTGGGCCGCGGTCTCCAGCCACATGTTCTCCATGGCGATGGCCATATCGATCTGGGCGTAGGCGGGTATGGCGCAGTCCCGTCTGTATACCGACACGATGGCCGCCGGGGCGTTTTTGGTCATCCCGGCGTAGGGGCTGACCAATGACAGTGCCTCCAGCTTTTCCCGGTTCGTGACCACATAAAACTCCCAGGGCTGCTGGTTGGCCGCGGAGGGGGCCTGCATGGCCGCCCGGAGTATGGCCACGGTCTTTTCCCTTTCCACCGGCCTGTCCTGATATTTCCGGATGCTCACTCTGGTGTAGATCGGATTCATATTTTCCTCCCTCGCGTCATTCCCCCGCCAGGGACTCGCTGTTCACCGGGAAGGTGAAGTAGGTGTCCGGGAAGGGCTCGTTTTCCAGTGTAAAATGCCACCACTCCTCCACCAGCGGCTTAAAGCCGTGGGAGAGCATGGCTTCTCTCAGGATCATCCGGTTCGCGTACTGCTCCTCTGTGATGCCGGTATAGTCCGGATGGGACAGCTGGCCGAAATAATCGAAGGTGCCGCCCATGTCCACTTCCTTTTCCGTGGTCATGTCAAACAATGTCAGGTCCACCGTGCTCCCCCTGCTGTGGCCGGAATGCTCGGCGATATATCCCTGGGGAAACAGTACGTCCTTTTCAAGCTCCGGGTAGAAATACGCCTTCATCCGCACGTCATCCGTATCCAGAGCCCAGTTCATAAAGTGGGTCACCGCCATCTGGGGCCGGTAGGCGTCGTAGATCTTCAGCCGATAGCCCTTTTCCACCAGCTCGTCGCTGACCACCCGCAGGGCCTGGGCGGCCTCCTTGGTCAGAAACGCCAGCGGCTCCTCGTAGCCGTCGATCCGGTCCCCCACGAAGTTGTAGGTGGAGTAATACCGGATCTCCAGTATGGCGTCCGGCACCGCCTCGCTGAGCAGCACGAAGTCCGAGGAATCGTCCGACAGCGTCACGTCCTCCGCCAGGCAGGCGCCCGTCACCGCGAACAGCGCCAGGCATACAGAGAGCATCACAAGCATCCTTTTCATGTTCTTTCCTCCTTATTGTTTTTATTTCATACGCCGTCCGTATAATATGCCCGGGCGTGATGATCCTGCGCCATGGCCTGTATATCCTCGTCCGCGGTCTCCATGAACGCAACGACCTGCGGCGCGCCGTCCCGGCAGGCCCCGAACTGGCCCAGGGGCCGGCCGAGGTGCTGTATATACACGTTCCCATCCACCGCCGGGTAGGATTCGGGGGAGAGACAGCACAGATGGAGCAGCCTGTACTTCGCCCGGTCGAACACGTTGTGATGTATGGAATAATGCCTCGCCGGGTTTTCAAACGTCCAGCCCTTTATGTGGGCGGGGGTCCATATGTTGTGCCTCTGCTGGCCCCAGCCGTATCCCGAAAACCTCAGCACATTGTGGTCGATCTCCACCCCGTCCATGACGCTGTCCGTGCCCTGGGTATTGGACAGAAAATACTCTATGGAATACACGCAGTATTCTATAAGGTTCCCCGTATACCGCACGTTTTTCATATTGCACGCGCCGCCCCGGGGCACGGTATACTGGTGGGTGATCCCCGCGTCGTATACCTGATAGATATAATTGTTCCCGCAGTAAAAGGAGTCGCACCCGCCGTA
>CADAGW010000254.1 GCA_902787475.1 uncultured Eubacteriales bacterium | reverse complement strand
CATCCTTTCCCTTCTCAAGGAAGGCAGAGACATCTCCCGCATGCTCATCGTCACCTTCACCCGTGCGGCGGCCAGCTCCATGCGGGACAAGCTCTCCCGCCGCCTCTACGAGCTCGCCGCCGAGGCCGAATCCCTCCTCCCCCAGGCCGAGCGGGTGGAGAGCGCCGCCATCTGCACCATCGACTCCTTCTGTGCCGAGTTCCTGCGCACCCATTTCGCGGCGGCGGGCGTGGACCCCTCCTTCCGCATCGTGGAGGAAAACGAGCGCGACCGCCTCCTGGACAAAGCCGTCCGCCAGGCCCTCTCCGAGGCCTATCAGGATCCCTCTCCCGCCTTCCAGCGCCTCAGCCGCTGGCGGGACCCGGACGCCATCATACAGGACGCCACCCAGATCATCACCTTCCGGGACGCCCAGCCCGATGGCGACGCCTGGGACATGTCCCCCCCGCTCTCCGACCATCTCCGCCAGCTGGAGCTGGCCGCCCAGGACTGCCTCACTGAGGCCGCCCACTCCGCCGCCTACGTCCTCACCCAGTGCGCCGGTCCCGCCGAGGGCTATCTATCCACCATCCAGGCGGACAGAGCGGACCTGGAGCACCTTGCCTCCCTCGCCGGCGACCTCCTTCGCCACGCGGTAGACGGCTACTCCTTCGCCCGCATGCCCTCCCTTCGCGGCGGGGCCAGCAAGAGCCCCGAGGCCGAGGAGGTTAAAGCCGCCCGGGACGCCTACAAGGATCAATTCAAAAAGGCCAAGGGCTATCTCACTTACGACCCCGCCCAGTCCGACGCCGACCACGCGGAAAACCAGCTCCAGCTCTCCGCCCTCCTCTCCATCGTCCACCGGGCCGAGTCCCTCCTTCGGGACTACCTGGACGAGGACAACGCTCTGGGCTTCCCCGACATGGCCCATCGCACCCTCCGTGCCCTGGACGATCCGGACATCGCCCGCGCTGCCCGGGATGCCTATCGGGACGCGGTATTCGTGGACGAATATCAGGACGTCAGCGCCCTCCAGGACGCCCTCATACAGCGCCTGGCCACCCCCGGCAGCCTGTTCATGGTGGGCGACGTCAAGCAGAGCATCTACCGCTTCCGCCTGGCGGAGCCCCGGCTGTTCATGCAGCGCTACCGCCGCTTCGGTGACCATGATGGCGGCGAGCGGGTGGCCCTGAGCGCCAATTTTCGCTCCCACTCCCCCATCCTGGACTACACCAACCTGGTGTTCCGCCGGGCCATGAACCGTCCCCGCTCCGAGATCGTATATGACGAGGAAGCGGAGCTGAAGGTAGGCCCCGCCGAGAATCAGGGCGGCGACCCGGTGGAGGTATACCTTCTCTCCGGCGCAGCGGAAGAGGAGGACGACGGCGAAGGCGAATCCATTCCTTCCCTCGACACCGTCGAGCGGGAGGCCCGCGTGGCCGCCTGGCGCATACAGTCCCTGATGGCGGAAAACCCCGCCCTCCACTACCGGGACTTCGCCATACTGAGCCGGGCCAATTCCGTCTTCCCCGACCTGTCCGAATTCCTGGCCCTCCGGGGCATCCCCACCGAGAGTTCCACCGCTTCCTCCTTCTACGACACCATGGAGATCCGGGTGGCCCTGGCCCTTCTCCGCCTCACAGAAAACCGCCTGCGGGACCCGGACTGGATCGCCGCCCTCCGCTCCCCAGCCTGCGCGCTGACGCTGGACGAGCTGGCCCAGATCCGCCTCTCCGCCCCAAACGCTGACTTTTCCCGGGCGGTCCTCTCCCGCATGGAGGCGGGCGACGACCTGGCCCGCCGCCTTCAGGCCTTCGCGGCGCTTCTGGATCAGTGGCGCTCCCTTTCCGGCACCCTCACCGTACAGCAGCTCATCTACACCGTCCTTCGCCAGTCCGGCCTTCTGGCCCAGGCGGCGGCCCTTCCCGGCGGCACGGGCCGTGTGAACCGGCTCACCGCCCTGTGCGACGAAGCGGCCTCCTACGACGCCCTGCGGCACACGGGCCTCTCCGGTTTCCTGTCCAATCTGGAGGAAGCCCAGCGCCAGGAGTCCCAAAAAATGCGCACCGCCCCGGAATCCTCCGACGCGGTGCACCTGATGTCCATTCACGCCAGCAAGGGCCTTGAATACCCGGTGGTCATCGGCGTGGGTCTGGGCAAAAAGCTCTCCGGCAAAAAGGACGGCGAACTGCTCCTGCACGCCAAGCTGGGCGTGGGCGCCTACTGCGTGGATCCCGACCTGGGAGCCAAGCGGGACACCGTGGAGCGCCGGGCCGTCTACTCCGCCCTCTCCGACGAGGACCTGGAGGAGGAGCTTCGCCTGCTCTACGTGCTCATCACCCGGGCCCGGGACCGGGCCATCCTCATCGGCAGCGTCAAGGATCTGGAAAAGGCCATGGCCGATTACCGGGCCCACGCCCACTACTGTCCCCGGCCCAAGTCCCTTCTGGACTGCCTTGTGCCGCCCCTTCTGGCCTCCAGTCCCGACTATGCCCGCCTGATCGTCGACCCCGTGATCCCCGCCTCCCAGGCCCCCTCCGCGGCCTCAGAGGGCCCGTCCTCGGGCCCCGGCGATCCCTCCTTCCGCCAGGCCTATCTATGGAAGTATCCCCACGAGGACGCCGCCCTGTCGCCCCTCAAAATGACCGTCTCCGCCCTCAAGCGGGAGATGACCGGCCCGGCCAGCATGCCGGACCTTCAGGAGCGCCCCGCCTTCATGACCCAGACCGCTCCCACCGGAGCGGAAATGGGCACGGCCACCCACCAGCTGCTCCGCTCCCTGCGTCTCGACGACCTTCGGGGCCTTTCCCCCGCCGACCTCCGCTCCCATATCCGCTCCCAGATGGAGGAAAACCTCCGCGCCTGCCGCATGGCCCTGCCCGCCGATCCGGAGCTGGCCGCCCGGTTCCTGGAAAGCCCCCTGGGCCGCCGCCTGCTGGCCTCCCCCACCGTCCGCCGGGAATGGGCCTTCAATCTGGTCACCACCCCCCGCCAGGTTGGCCACTCCGACAGCGACGAGCCCATGCTCATGCAGGGCGCCATCGACCTGTGCTTTATGGAAAACGATGCCTGGATCCTGGTGGACTACAAGACCGACTGGGACGATTCCGTCCTCATCCAGCGCTACGCCCCTCAGCTCCGCCTCTACGCCCGGGCCCTGTTCGAGATCACCAAAAAACCCGTCCGGGAGATCTGGATCTGTGCCCTCCGCAAAGGCCGCCAACTCCTTCTTCCCTGACGGGATCTTCCTCCTGACGGTCACGTGGGATCATAATATTCCACGAAAAACCATTTCTCTTTCAGCATCCTGCAGTCGATATATCCATTTCCGCCGATGCCGAGACCGGACACGTGTCCGGTCTCGGAAAACGTATATCCCCCCACCTTCACGCTCCCATCCGGGGCATACGTCAGCCAGGCACTCATTTCTGGATTGCCCGTTCTCCACGGAAACGTAAAAAACGATTCACCATCCCGTCTATAGATACTGACCTTTCCCAACCCCTTTGGGCTAATGGTGCCACGCTCCGGGCACATTTCCAGCGCCTCCAGCAGCGCCGTCTCATTCTTTTCCACATATTTGCGCAGCGCGTCTTCGTTCTTCGCGGGATATGTCTGCCACCAGCCTTGCCACAGGCCCACCGCAGCCACAATGATCAAGCATTCCGCAACGACCACCCATATCCGTTTCATGTCCTATTTCTTTCCGCCATCGCCGCGTCCTTTTACCGCCTCCACGGTCTGGACGCCTTTTTTGTCGGCCTTTGTCATTGCGGGAAGCGGATAGGCGAAGCCATCGGTCCCCCGTTCCCTCTTC
>CADAGW010000253.1 GCA_902787475.1 uncultured Eubacteriales bacterium | reverse complement strand
GTGCCCCCTGGGCAGGGTGATGTCCACGCTCTTTCCGTACCCCGTCAGGCACACCAGCCCCTTGGCCTCCCACTGGGGGTTCTCCCTCAGCGTCTTGCCTCCCGCCGCGCCGGAGGGATACCCCTTCTCGTCATACAGCCACAGCCGCATGTTCTCGTCGTCCGCGGCCTGGAGCATGGAGTGAAGCACCTTCCAGTTGTCCTCGTTGTCCAGATACCCGTTCTCAAAGGGCAGATTGGTGACCACCCCCGAATACCCTATGGCCTTATACCGCCGATACGTCTGTCTGGCCGCTTCCCTGTCCTCCGGCCCATAGGTGGGCTTTTCCACCACGCTGTGCAGTATCTTCAAGGGCCCCAATGCCCGGGGCGGATCCTCAAACACCTTTCCGTCAAAGGCCATGTCTCTCTCCTCCTCTATTTTTTCACCAGCGTGTCCAGCAGCGACAGCGTCTCGTCCAGCGCGATCTCCTCCCGGAGTTTTCCGTTTTTCACCTGAAAGTCGATGTCCACCGCGGCCTCATAGGCCCGCCTCAGCTTCTTGGGGTCCAGCCTCTCCGCCTGCCTCTTGGCCCGGCGGGCGGCATATGGGCTCATGTCCAGCGCCTTTTGAAGGGCGTCCTCCCTGAGCATGGAGGCGTGGGTCAATATCCGGATCTGCCTTGTCACCATGGCCGCCACCCCCAGCCGGGGCTCTCCCCGGTCCACCAGGTGCCGGGTGAGCCTTCGGGCCTCCAGGGGCTTTCCCGCCGCGGCGGCGTCGATCATCTGAAACACGGTGCACTCCCCGGAGGGCGTCACCGCCTTCTCCAGATCCTCCCCCGTGATCCGCCCCCGATCCATGGCGTAGGCGCACAGCTTCTGAAGCTCCCCGTCCAGGCCCATCAGCTGTCTGCCCACCATGAACACCAGCTGTTCCGCGGTGCTCCCGTCCATGGCGCAGCCCAGCCCCTTGGCCCGGCGCACGGCCCACCGGGCCGCCTCCACCTCGGTCAGCAGGGCGAACTCCACCCCGCACACCTCGTTGAGCTTTTTATACAGCTTCTTTCTCCCGTCCCCCTCGCTCCGCAGGTAAAACACCACCACGCCGGTCTCCGGGGCCCGGGGGAGCCAATCAATGATCTTCGCCGTCTCGCTTTCCTCGTCCCGGGCCTTCCGGGGCAGAAGGGGCGGAAAGTCATACACCACCGTCAGCCGCCTGTCCGAAAACAGGGGAAGCTGGTCGGCGGCCTCCATCACGTCCTGAGCCGCGCCCCCCTCGAACACCGTCTCGTTCATGGCCTCCGAGCCCTTTTCAAGGATGGCGGCGCGGAGCTTCGCCAGGGCGTCGGCCTTCACATAGGCCTCCTCCCCATAGAAAAAATACACGTTATTCAGCTTTCCCGCCTTCAGCTGGTCGTAAAATTCCGTATAGGTCATGCTTCGTCCTTTCGCCCTTTTCCTTTGCCAACAGTATAATGCAAATCCCCGGAAATGGCAAGGGCTTTGTCCCTCTTTTGCCGCTCCGCCCGGATCGATTGATCGAGATCGTGTACCACTTTCCCGGTCTTTCAGGCCGTCCGACAATGACAGGCCCCCATTGTCATTACGAGGAACGAAGTGACGACGCAATCCGTTCCCCGAATCCATACTTCATATCATATTCTCTGCTCTCATCTTTGCGTCCACACCCGCGCCGTCCCGTCCATAAACAGCTCCACCTCGATATCCCCCTGCCGGTCCGTCCGGTACACCCGTGTCCCGCCCGCCTCCAGCATGTCCACCACGCCGGGACTGGGGTGCCCGTAGGAATTGAGCCCCACCGATATCACCGCCACGCCGGGGCACACCTGTGCCGCCGTCAGGGCCGTGGTGCCGTTCCCCGCGCCGTGGTGGGCGGCTTTGAGCACCTCCGCCCTGGGCAGGGCCGGCTCCGGCCCGGCGGGAAGATCGGCCAGAAACAGCGCGTCCGCCTCTCCCCAGGAAATAAGCAGCACCAGGCAGGTGTCGTTGGCGTCCTCCGTCACCTTCCCGTCCCGGGGCCACAGCGCCCGGGCCGTGACCCCCATGCCCAGCTCCACCTCGTCCCCGGCCTTCAGGTGCCGCACCGGCCACCCCAGCGCCAAGGCCCGCCCGGTCAGGCTGTCCAGATCCCCGTCGGCCTTCATGTCCTCCCAGCCCGCGGGCACATACAGCGTGCCGTCATATTCCTCCAATATCCCCATGGCCCCGCCGGCGTGGTCGTCGTGGGGATGGGTCAGAAACACGCCGGCCACCTCGCACTGCTGGCTTTTCAGATACGCCAGCGTCTCCTCTCCGCTTCCCGCGTCCACGGCATACATGGCGTCTCCCACCCGGATCACCGCCCCGTCTCCCTGGCCCACGTCCACAAATGTGATGGACACCGGCGACCCCGCCGCCCGCTCCGAGCTCACCGCCGTCACGGCCACCATCACGGCGCACCCCAGCGCCGCCCACCGGAATAGCCCCCGCCCCCTGGGCGGATGAGCATACGGCGAGGCCAGCGCCAGGCACAGGGCCAGAAACGGAGTCAGCGCCCAGTTCCAGTTTCTGAACCGCATCACCGCCCCGGGGAGCTTCGCCGCCAGCGACACAAGCCCCACCAGCCCCCGAAACAGATACCCGCCCGCCCAGGCAAAGGGCACGCCCAGGGGCAGACAGACGCTCCCCAATATCACCGACACATACCCCACCGGCAGAGCCAATGAGGTCACCGGGATCAGTATCAGATTGACCAGCGCGCTGTACGGGTGCACCGTCTGATACATGGCCGCGGACAGCGGAAGCGTCCCCAACGTCGCCCCCAAGGAAGCCAGAAGCGAAGAGAGCGCCGTCCTTCCCATTCTTCCCCACCGGCTCTCCTCCTTCGGCGCGCCTACCCGGGCCAGCGGGGCGGTCAGCAGTATCCCCAGCATGGCGGAAAAGGACAAAAGCATGCCCGGATCCAGCGCCATCCGGGGCGTAAACACCGTCAGAGCCAAAAATGCCGCCGCCAGTCCCGTCAGGCTGTCGTAGGGCCTTCGCCGGATCCTGGCCGCCCCCACCAGGGCATACATGACCCCCGCCCGCAGTATGGACGCCGGCGCGCCCACCATCAGCATATACGCCGTGAGCAGTCCCAACGAAAGGAAAAAGCTCATCCGCCGGGTCATCCGCAGGCGGCTCAATATCCTCTCCACCAGCGCCGCCAGCAGCGACACGTGGAGCCCCGACAGCGCCAGCAGGTGCACCGCCCCGGCGGCGTCGAATTCGCCGGACACGTTCTCCGGCAGCTCGTCCCGGAGCCCCAGTGTCAGGCTCTTGACCAACGGGGCCGCGTCCCGGGGATACAGCTCGTCCACCACCCGGGAAAAATACCCCCTGGCCCCGTCCAGCGCCCGCATCAGGCTCCACCCGCCCTCCTCTGTCAGGCGGTAATCCTCATAATGCCCGCTGGCCATCATATACACCCGCTTGCGCAGGGTATACCCCCGCCAGGTAAAGGGAGACGCCGCCCCGCCCTCCGCCGCGGGAAACACATATCCATACACCGCCACCCTGTCGCCCCGCCGGGGCAGGCTCCCCTGCCAGCTCTGCACATACAAGAGCATATTGCCCGGCGCGCCTTCCCCGTCCAGCTCCGCCTCCGACACCCGCATCACGCACCGCCCGCTCTCCTCCACCTGGGCGGAGATCACGGTGGCCTCCACGGTATACCGCCCGTTCCGGGGCAGCGTCGGCGTCACGGACACAAAGCTCATGCTGGCCGCGCCCAGCAGCGCCGCCGCCAAAAACACGATCCCCCGCCTGCGGAAAATCATCCCCGCCCCCAGC
>CADAGW010000252.1 GCA_902787475.1 uncultured Eubacteriales bacterium | reverse complement strand
CTATGGCCTTCTTCGCGTTCTCGTAGTCCGCCGCCTGGTTTACGTCCCGGTGGGGCAGATCCAGCATGATCTCCGGGGTGATCTCCTCGCCCGCGTCCCGCAGCTTCTTCAATTCCGGCGTGTCGTAGGGATCCGGCCCGCCGAATATGTGGGCCGCGTCGAATTCATACTTGTCCTCGAAGGCCGCTACCGACCCATACCGCTCGGCCAGCCGCTCGTCGATGTGGTTGGCTCCCACCCAGCCGTATATGGGCTGCCGGTCCGCGTCCTGCCCTGTAATGGTGCGCCGCACTCTCTCAGTGGAATTCATGGGATTCTCCTTTCTGTTGGGCCGAAGGATCAGAGGGTATGATCCCGCATGCGGTTTTCGCCCGCCCAGATCCTCTGGGAGGAATAGGGCACTTCATCCCCCTGCCAGAAGGGGTCGTCCGCGTCGAGACCCAGGGGCAGGAAGCCCGCCGTGCACAGATACAGGCTCCCTGTGCAGATGTAGGGCTCGCCCAGATCCGGCTGCTCGGCGCACAGACCTATGGTCAGCCAGCCGTCTTTATCGTAGTTGCACGCCCCGTCCAGACACCGGTGCATGGCCGCCGTCATGGCGCACCGGACCTGGGCCGGAGTGATCTCAGAGGGCAGTATGCCCTGAAGGGCCGCCTGCCCCAGGGCCTGGAACGCCCCCACCCGGTAGGTAAGGGACCGGCCCACAGGCGGGAAGGTGCCGTCCGGGGCGATGAGCAGTTCAAGGATGCGGGCGTAGCGGGCCGTGCGGGCCACGGCGGTATTGAGACGCTTTTCGCCCACGTTCCCCTCCGGGAAGTCCTTTTCAAATACCCGGGCGATGTCCAGATACATGGGGTGGATCACGTAGCTGTTGTAATAGTCCCAGTGGAATTCCGGCCCGTCGCCGTATATGCCGTCGCCCTTGTACCACTGGTCGTGCTGGCTGAGGCAGTAGTCCACCCGCATCATGTCCGCGTCCTCGCCCATGACCCGGAGCCCCGCCTCCACCATGCCGGAGAACAGGAGCCAGTTGTTGCGGCAGGGCCGAAGCCGCCGGGTCTCCTTGAGACAGGAGATAAGGTTTTTCTTGACCCTTTCCTCCAGCTTGTCAAACAGCTCTTCCTTCGCCCTCAGGACGGCGTGGCACAGAAACGCCGCGTCCACCAGAGACTGTATAAACGGCCCGCCGTTTTCCTCGGTGGACACGTAAAAACTGGCCCGGTCCGGGGAAGAGGGGTCGGTGATGCCGTCTATGGCCGCGCGGGCCAGGGCGGCGTATTTCTGCCGCAGGGCCTCCTCGTGGGGATCCTTCTGGGGATGGGCCAGCCAGGGCGCGGCCCCGCACAGGGTGCGGCCGATCATTTCAAGGTAGGCGTAGTGATCCTTGTGGGCGCCGTCCCACAGGGCCTGGTCGTACTTTGGCACCGCCTCCCGGAGCCTGCGCCGGGCCCCGCAGGTAAGCGGCGGGTCGATGATTTTGACCAGGGTGTCCACCCAGTATTTTCTCGTCTCTGCTCCGTTCATTTTGCATTCCTCCCGCTTTCTCACAGAGGCTCCCCGTCCAGTATCAATGCCGTCTGATACGCCTCCAGCGTCACCTTGCCGCCGTCCCAGGGCATTTTCTCAAACATGTGTTCGCTGTCGATGATATAAAGGCTCATGCCGTACAGACCGGTGTCAAGGCATACGCTCTCCCCGCCGGCGTTGGCGATCATAACGCCCTTCCTGCCCTGCCCCCTGGCGGCCATGGCGTAGACCCCCGGCGCGGCGCACTCACACTCCGCCTCGGTGCCCATGGCGTAGAGCTGGCCGAAGGCGTAGAAGGCATAGTAGGCGCAGAAGGGGGTGAAGGTGATGGGGTTGAACAGGCCGCCGTAGGTGGAGGCTCCCACCCGGGCGTCGTAATAGCAGAGCATGGAGGTGCCCTCCCTCTGCTGGGCCATCATCATGGCCGCCGCCTGGGCCGCGGCGTAGGAGGTGCCCCGATACTGACGGCGGGGGGCGTTGTTCCACTCGTTGAGCTGGGTCTCTATGCCGCCGTAGCCGTATTCCTCCAAGGTCTTGACGGCGTACCTGGCCATGCCCCGGGTGTGCTCGGTGTCGGCGTAGGAGTGCCAGGAGAAAAAGTCCAAAGGCGCGTTCTCTTCGCGGATGTATTTGAGGAAATTCACAAAGTAATCTATATACACCTCGTTGTCCGGCGAGCGCATCTCGTCAAAGAGGGCGTAGAACCCGCAGGAGGCGAAGCCGCCCACCATGATCCGGTCGCCGAACACCCCTTTCAGGTGCTTGGCCGTCACGGCGTAGAGCCGGTAATAGTCCTCCGCCGTCCCCGTCCACATCTGGTTTCCGAAGTTGGGCAGGGTGTTGTCCGGCTCGTTCCAGATCTCCCAGCGGGTGATATTGAAGTGGAACCCGTCCGCCCAGCCGTCTATATAGTGGGATATGATGTGCTCGCAGATCCGGGCCCACTTGTCGTAGTCCTTGGGCGGGTGGATCCGGTAGGAGCGGATGTTGTAGAAGTTTTCTATGGTGACGCCCAGGCGGTATATGGGCTCGCATTTGGCCCTGTCCAGGGCGGACAAAAGCCAGTCGGTGAAGGCGAAATCGTAGCTGGCAGGGTCGTTTTCGTCGGCGTCGAAGCGGCGGAAAATGTTGGGAATGTCCACATATATCCCGCCGCCGTAGGCCCCGCCCACGTCGTGGAGGCGGGAGAAAGGAATGTGGGCCTCGGTGAGGTAGTGGAAGCATTCCTCGTTCATGGTGGTGAAGGGGGGCTGGCCCACGCCGTGCATGGGCTTGACGGGCCCCAGGGCCTTGTCAAAATTCACGGTCAGCGGATACGCGTTCATAGTCGTTCCTCCTGTGCGGCGTGTTTGATCCTGGCGCCCAAATTATACCATAGGGCCGGGGGCAAGTCAATTTCCATCTGCCCGCCCGGGGAAAAAATGTGCGCCATCGGTTGCGCCGGGGCGGGGAATGTGATATAGTGATATATATGCAAAGGAGGGCGGGATATGGAACTGCAGGTGCGCCGGGCCGAGGAAAAAGACATACCCAGGGTGCTCTCGATGCTTCACCAGGTGCTTGAGATCCACGCGGGCATCCGGCCCGATATTTTCATACCGGGCACCACCAAATATACGGCAGAGGAACTGAAGGCCATATTTGAGAACGAAAGCACCCCCGTGTTCGTGGCGGCGGACGAAAACGACGCGGCCATAGGCTATGTGTTCTGCCGGATGGAGACACAGCCTGCCGCCAACAACATGAAGGGCTTTGACTATATGTATATGGACGATCTGTGCGTGGACGAGGCCGCCCGGGGCCGGGGCGTGGGGGAGGCGCTCATTGATCGGGCCCGGCAGGAGGCCAAAGACCGGGGCTGCTACGAGGTGACCCTGAACGTATGGCGGGGCAACGACTCCGCCTGGAGGTTTTACGAAAAAATGGGCTTTTCGATCAAGAAGGCCCAAATGGAGCAAATACTCTGACGGGAGGGAAGAATATGTATATCATGGACGACGGCCTGCGGCTGAACGCCGCGCTGGACATGCCCGCGGACTTTTCGGGCAGGTGCCCCCTGGCGGTGATCATACACGGCTTCACGGGGCATATGGAGGAAAGGCACATCGTGGAGACGGCCAGGACGCTGAACGCTGTGGGCTGGGCCGCCCTGAGGGTGGATATGTACGGCCATGGGCACAGCGACGGGCAGTTCCGGGATCACAATCTGTACAAATGGCTCAATAACGCCATGGCGGTCATCGACTACGCCCGGGGCCTTGATTTTGTCACCGACCTGTATCTGTGCGG
>CADAGW010000251.1 GCA_902787475.1 uncultured Eubacteriales bacterium | reverse complement strand
GGATGGCGGGCAGCTTTTACGCCAAGGGCCAGTTCGCGGCCCAGAGCATAGAGGACACGGAAGACGGCTGGCGGATGCGGTACGCCGTGCGGTGGGGATATAAGGGGCCCCTCGATCCCCCGCCGGAGACCAGCGACTGGCGCAGTATGGATCACAGCCGGCGGCCCGACGTGTTCATGCAGGATTATGTATTGACGGTGGACGTGTCGTTCGGGCCCGGGAAGGTGGGCCTCAGGATACAGAGCGAGGGCATCGAGCGGGTGCCCATGAAGCTGGAGTGGCTGACAGAGAGCGGGGCGCTGTTTGATAACGACGGGATCGAGCTTCGCACCCGGAAGGGGGATTACCTCTATCCCAAGACCGAAAGGATGCGCCTTGTGTACCCGGACCGGCACGCGGCCACAATATGCGGCGGGTTCCACAGCCACGACTTCGGGGAGAACATGCGGGGCACCATCGGCGGGGACAATGAGCGGGTGTTTGTGGCCTTCACCGGCCAGACGCCCATAGACCAAACGGTGACAGTTTGTTTTGACTAAGCATACACGCGGCGGATATTTAGTAAAATTCCGCCGCGTTTTGTTATTTCCAGGTGTTGACATATTATGAAAAGCATGATATACTTTAATCAATCGTTAATAGAATTGTATTGAATAAAAATTCAGGCAGGAAACGAATGGAGGCGCCAAAAGTATGGATCAAAGCGCGGGCCGCAAAAAGAGCGGGTGGCGCAGGGACGTGGTCAAGCGGCTCAAGCGGTACTGGCAGCTGTATCTGCTGGTGCTGCCGCCCATCGTCACCACGTTCATTTGGCACTATATCCCCCTCTACGGCGTGGTGATCGCCTTTAAGGACTACAAGCCCAAGCTGGGCATACTGGGCAGCCCCTGGTATGGCTTCAAGCACTTCGAGTGGTTTTTCAACCGGCCCATGTTCTGGTCGATATTGTGGAATACGGTGCGCATATCGCTGTATTCCTTTGCCACCTTCCCCTGCGCCATCATATTCGCCCTGATGATCAACGAGCTGACCAGCGCCAAGTTCAAAAAGACGGTGCAGATGATCAGCTACATGCCCCACTTCATATCCACCGTGGTGGTGTGCGCCATGATCCACATGTTCTTCAACGCCAGCGACGGCATTGTGAACAACGTGATCCGGGCCCTGGGCGGAGAGGCCAAGTCGTTTTTGTATATGCCCAACGCCTTCGACCATCTGTATGTGTGGAGCGGCGTGTGGCAGGGGCTGGGCTGGGGCACCATCATCTATCTGGCCAATCTGTCCAACGTGTCGCCGGATCTGATCGAGGCGGCCAAGCTGGACGGCGCCAACCGGCTGGACATCATACGGCACATCAACATACCCACCCTGATGCCCACCATTGTGATCCTGTTGATCCTCCGCGTGGGCAGCATCATGGGCGTGGGATTTGAAAAGGTGTTTCTGCTCCAGACCCAGAGAAACATATCCGCCAGCCGGGTCATATCCACCTATGTGTATGAGCTGACCCTTGGCGCGGGCGGCTCCACGGCCTACTGGGACACCTCCGCCGCCATCGGCCTGTTCAACACGGTGATCAATCTGATATTGATCATACTGACCAACACCATCGCCCGCCGGGTGTCCGACGTGGCCCTGTGGTAGAAGGGAGGCGGAAGCGCCATGACAAATAGCGGATATATGACCCGCCAGCGGAAGAACCGCATCCGCCGATCCCGGGCCGACGTGATATTCGACGCAGTGAACGTGGCCATCATCGCCCTGATCACGCTGACCATGATCTATCCCATGTGGTACGTGCTGATCGTGTCCTTCGCCACCCCCGAGGAGGCGGCGCTGGGGCGGCTGTATTTCTGGCCCAAGTCCGTGACCATCGAGGCCTATGAAAAGGTGTTTGAGACCAAGTCCATATGGATCGGCTACGCCAACACCATACTCTACACCGTGGCCCACACCATATACGTGCTGATCCTCACCATCCCCTCGGCCTACGCCCTGTCCAAGCGGAACCTGCCGGGGCGGACGGTGATCACCTGGTACTTCTTCATCACCATGTTCCTCTCCGGCGGCCTGATCCCCAGCTACATGCTCAACAAGAGCCTGGGCATCATCAACACCCGGTGGATCATGATACTGGGCATGGGCGTGGGGTATTCAAACCTGGTCATCACCCGCACCTATTTCCAGACCTCCATCCCCCAGGAGGTGTACGAATCGGCCTACATCGACGGGGCGTCGGAGTTTCAGACCTTCCTTCGGATCGCCCTTCCCCTCTCCGGCGCCATCGTGGCCGTGATGGCCCTCTACGCCGCCGTGGGCACCTGGGGCAGCTGGTATACGGCGTTCATCTATTTGAGCGACCAGACCAAGTGGCCCCTGCAGCTGCGGCTCAGGCAGATACTGATCGAGAACCAGACCCAGTCCCTGGACATCCAGCAGATGACCCAGGAGGACATCGCCATGATGCAGCACCAGGCGTTTTTGATGTTCACCACCAAGTACGCCATCATATTTATCGCCTGCCTCCCCATGCTGATCCTCTACCCCTTCGTGCAGAAGTATTTCGTCAAGGGCGTGATGATCGGGTCCCTGAAGGGCTGACAAACCTGTACCCAATGGCCAAAAAGGCCAAAAATATAGAAAGGGGTCAATACCATGAGAAAACTGTTCTGCCTTCTCCTCGCACTCGTGCTCGCCCTGGGCATGATGTCCTTCGCTTCCGCGGAAGAGGGACACAAGTACTACGGCGGATACGACGACATGATCGACGCCACCATCGCCGTGTATCAGCGCTCCAGCCAGGGCGACGCCGCCGACATCTGGTGGTGGGATTTCTGCCGTGACTACTTCGGCATCAATTTCACCGTGACCCAGTCCAACGACTCCGGCACCACCAAGAGCACGATGTTCGCCTCCGGCGACATGGTGGACGTGTTCTATCAGTTCTTTATGTCCAGCGGACTGGTGGTGGAGCAGGGCGTCACCAATGGCAACCTGATCCCCCTGGATGAGTACATCACCCCCGAGATCATGCCCAACCTGAGCCGGATCTACGAGGCCCATCCGGAGTACAAGACCACCATCACCGCCCCGGACGGCCACATCTACAGCCTGGGCGTGATCCAGAACGCCAACAGCCCGCTGATGACCTTCTATTACAATCAGCGCTGGCTGGACGAGGCGGGCCTGAAGGTGCCCACCACTCTGGACGAGTTCACCGAGGTCATGGCCGCCTTCAAGGCCCGTGAGGAGCTGCCCGAGAACGAGGGCAAGACCGTGGTGCCGCTGACCGGCGACCTGGGCAACCAGCCCCGGTTCATCGCCAACGCCTTCGGCTGGATCACCGACTCCGCCGGGTATCTGACCCAGATCGCCCTGGATGACGTGGACGGACGGCCCTGCTTCATCTTCATGGATGAGGAGCGCTTCCCCGAGTTCATGAAGGTCATGAAGGACTATATCGCCAAGGGCTACTTCTCCGCCGACGTGTTCGACGATCAGTATGCCGGCAACCAGACCGCCGCCCAGAAGGCTGAGGACCTGACCGGCTTCGATCAGAACACCTCCAACGCCATCGACCCCAACGAGTGGACCGCGGCCATCCCGCTGACCTCTCAGTACAACGACGCTCCCGCCATCGCCCGCAGCTACAACGCCATCAACTGCCAGAGCTTCAACATCTCCTCTACCTGCGATCCCAGCAAGGTGGAGCGGCTGATGAAGTGGGTGGACTGGCTGTATGACTACGACAACTACCTGATGAGCCACTGGGGCCCCTCCGCCGAGGAGACCGACTGGCTGTGCGGCCTGAAGAGCGGCTACACCGTGACCATCG
>CADAGW010000250.1 GCA_902787475.1 uncultured Eubacteriales bacterium | reverse complement strand
TCCGGCAGCACCCGGTCCAGGGCGCTCTGCAGATCCGGCGCCCAGTCGAGAAACATCTCTTTCAGCTCCTCCGGGTCCAGCAGCTCGGACACCACCAGGATCTTTGCGCGCAGCAGGGCTCTGGCGTACATAAAGGCCTTGTTGTTGCCCACGTTGAAGCCCTCTTTTTTGTAGCGCTCGATGATGGCTTCGGGGCTCTCGCCCTCCTTCATCCACTGGGGGAAGAGACCCTCCCCCACGCCGAGTTCGCTTCTGGCGCAGAGGATCACCGTGCCGCCGGGCTTGACCAGGGTCTCCGCCACGGCCAGGCCCTTCTGCGCCTGATAGAGGTCGCTGTCCCTGGGGTAGCCGCCGGGGCTGCAGACCACCACGTCCGCCAGGGCGGGGATGGAGACGCTGTTGTGTTCCCGGCAGATGCGCACGCCCTCGGCGTGGGCAAGCTCAATGTCGCCCGCCACATAGCACACGTTCTGCTTTTTCAGGTCCTGCACGGCGTTGATCATAAAGCGGACGCCCGCAAGCTTTGCCGCGGCCAGGGCCACGTCGTGGAAGCGGTTGCCCTCCAGGATGCCCATCGAGGGGTTGTAGGGCCGCATGGGCAGGGAGTGGTGCACCCGCAGCGTGTCCAGGCCGGTGACACCTGGCAGGATGCTCTTGCGCCCGCCGGAAAAACCCGCCGTGTGATGGGGCGCGATGAGCCCCGTGGTGATGACCAGGTCCGCCTCCCGCACCGCCTTGTTCAGCCAGATGTCCAGCCCGTCGATCTCCCCCAGGCGGTAGAGGCTGTCCTTGTCCCGGCAGTTGTGCATGACGATCTCGTATTTCTCGACGACCTCGTCTCCCACGATGGCGCGCATCTCGCTGTCCGTCGGCGCCCGGTGGGAGCCGGTGGCGCAGATGAAGCGGATGTCTGCATCCGGCACGCCCGCCCTGTGCAGGCGCTCCAGCACCGCCGCGACGATCTGTCTGTTGGGGCCGGGGCGGGTGTGGTCGTTGACCACGATCAGGACCTTGTCCCCGGGCTTTGCCGTCTCCTCCAGCCGCGCCGTCCCGATGGGCGCGTCCAGGGCCGCTTCAATCCGTTCTTCCTCTGTGCCTGTCACTGCTTCTGTTTTCGGATCCACCACATGTACGCGCAGGGAATCCGGGATTTCGGCCGCGATGGTGCCGGTGCCGAAGGGGACGCGGATGATCATAGCTGCTCGCCTCTTTTCCTTTCACTGTCCAATACGAGCTGGTTGACGTCGATACTCTGGATAAACTCCACGAAGTCCGAGACCAGTGGATTTTTCAGACTGGTTTTTTCAAACAGCAGCCAGGTGAGCCGCGTCACGCTGGAGCCGTCGGCAAAGGTCAGGGGCTGGGAGTACAGTCCCTTTTCAAACATGAAGTACTTGGGGTCCGGGAAGATGCCGAAGCCCAGACCGTACTTGACCATGACCACGCAGCAGTCGCCCGTGGGTACCTTGAAGCGCAGCGTGCGGGGCGTAGTGAAGTTCTCGTTCCACCAGCGCTGGATCATGGAGAGGATCATGGGGTTTTTGCTGAACTCGATGAAGGGCAGATTCGGCAGTTCTTCGATGGTGAAGGGCCGGTTGTACACGGCGTAGACCTGGTCCTCGCTGACCTTGACCCGCTCCAGATGGGTGTCGAAGGCGTTGTAGCGGGCGAAGGTGAGGTCCAGCGTGTCGTCCTCCACGCGCCTTGTCAGTTCGTCGGAGAGGCCGGTGATCACGTCAAACTCCACCCCGGGGCGGGTCTTGACGTATTCGGCCATCAGCGCGGGCAGCACATAGCGCACATAGGAGTAGGGCACACCCAGGCGCAGCACGCCCTTGGCGCCCTTGTTGCGCTTGGCCACGTCCTCCTTGATCTCCTGGATGGCCGCCACGATGGACTCCGCCTTCTGGGCGATGCGCTCCCCCTCGGCGGTGAAGACGCTGCCCTTGCGGCTGCGCACGATCAGCGGGATGCCCAGCTCGTCCTCGATCACCTGGATGCGCTTGGTCAGCGTGGGCTGGGACACATACAGCAGCTCCGCCGTCTTGGAAATGTTGTGGGTTTTATGGAGTGTTACAAGGATCTGCCAGTCAAAATCTCTCATGCCGTCTCTCCTTTGTCTTTACACCTGTTCCCGTTCTGTATTGTCTTTTGATCTTATTATACTGGATAGCGGCCGATTTTTTATATAGTTTTTTCGGTTTGCTTCCATAAAAAAAACTATTTGACTTCCCCCCTCCTTTTCCTTTACTTTTATAGCAGAAGTGTCAAACGCGATATGCGTTTCGATTTGCGGACGTTCCGTAAAAAAAGCAGGAGGAATATCATGAGAAAATTCCCGGTTGTCTATATGCGCGGCGGCACCTCCAAGGGCATCATGTTCCTGGAGAAGGACCTGCCCGGCCGCGAGGAGTGGGACGATATCTTCGTCCAGTGCATGGGCTCTCCCGACCCCAAGCAGATCGACGGCGTGGGCGGCTGCGTCTCGTCCAACAACAAGATCGTCGTCGTGCGGCCCAGCGAGCGCCCCGGCGTGGACGTGGACTACATCGTGGGCCAGAGCATCGTGGGCCAGAGCAAGATCGACTACAAGTCCAACTGCGGCAACATGACCGCCGCCACCGCCCCCTACGCGGTGGAGATGGGTCTGGTGGAAAACCTGACGGAGCCGGTCACCACGGTGCACATGTTCAATCTCAACACCAACAAGTACATCGATGTGGACGTGCCCGTCAAAGACGGCCAGTTCAACAACGAGGGCGACTGCGCCATCGCCGGCATCGACGGCACCGCCGGTGAGCTGCGGGTCAACTTCCTCAACCCCGCCGGCAGCAAGACCGGCATGCTCTTCCCCACCGGGAATGTGCAGGACGTGCTGGAGATCCCCGGGCTGGGCGAGATCCGCTGCACCATTCTCGACGTGTCCAACCCCATCGTCCTGGTGCGGGCGGAGGACCTGGGCGCTTCCGGTACGGAGCTGCCCGCCGCCGTGGACAGCGACAAGCGTCTCGCCGCCGCGCTGGAGGCCATCCGCGGCGCCGCCTGCGTGAAGATGGGCTTTGCCAAAGATCTCAAGGACGCCACCGAGAACAGCCCCGCCGTCCCCAAGGTCGGCTTCTTTACCGTTCCCAAGGATTACACCGATATCGCCGGCAAGGCGGTCTCCGCCGCCGAGATGGACATCTGCGCCCGCGTGATCTCCGTCTTCAAATGCCACAAGGCCGCCCCTCTCACCTCCGCCTGCGCCATCTCCGTGGCCCGCGCCGTCCCCGGCACCCTGCTCTATGAAACCCTGGGCGCCCCCACGGACGACAGCGGCGCCGTGCGCATCGGCCACCCCAGCGGCGTCATGACCATGTTCCCCTACATGGACGACCCCACGCTCCCCGATCCCAACTCGATCCGGCTCAGCGGCGTTGCCGTGCAGCGCACCGCAAGACGCATCATGGACGGAAGCATCTACATCAGCCGCTGAACCAAGCTATCGGTTTTTCCTATCCCCCTTATCCGCTTTTCCCCTTGCCGGGCGATAGCTTTCCGGTTACAATGAAATCAGAAAATGCAGCTTTCGCTGCTGGAACCGAACACATTTACGAACAGAAAGGAACAGGAACATGATCAAGCTTTACGACGGCGGCGTTTATCTCCTCAACGGCAAGACCCTCACCCAGAGTGAGGAAGAGGTCAAGGCTCTCACCGGCAAGGCTCCCCAGAAGGAAGAGGCCAGAAAAGGTACCATGGCCTACTCCATCCTCAAGGCCCACAACCAGTCTGAAGACATGAGCGCCATGCGCCTCAAGTTCGACTCTCTCACCAGCCACGACATCACCTATGTC
>CADAGW010000249.1 GCA_902787475.1 uncultured Eubacteriales bacterium | reverse complement strand
CCGTGAAGGGGGCAACCCAGCGGGAGCTGGACGATTTCGGCAGAAACATCGTTTCAATTCCTGCCCCCGTGAAGGGGGCAACTACAGGCCGCGCTCCAAAAGGTCGTAGAGGTTGTCGGTTTCAATTCCTGCCCCCGTGAAGGGGGCAACGCCCCGGACCCCGCCGCCCGCAACGCCCTGCTCCGGTTTCAATTCCTGCCCCCGTGAAGGGGGCAACACCGTCTGCTCGTCGCGCCAGGCCTGCTGGCGCAGTTTCAATTCCTGCCCCCGTGAAGGGGGCAACAGCAAAATTGTCAAGTACATATTATCATACTTATTCAATATGCTGCAAAAAACTTGGTCGGTTGGTAAAAAATCCAATGTCGAAGCTTGTTGCTGTGTATCATTTGTGATCAATAGAATGGGATAATTGCGCGAACCTCTCAGGGAATTATGGATGGGAGGGGTTCGCGCAGATTGGCCCTATCAAAGAATTAACACTCCATCCTGATCTATTTTTGTCATCTGTCCCAGAACTTCGATTCGGCGCTTATAGTTGGCGCCGAGGTTATAAAACCGAACGCTGTCCTGAGAATGATCGATAATATCCGAAAGACGTCCTTTCAGGGTGACGAGCTGTGCAGGGTCCAGTACCAGCTCGAATACTGATTTTTGGACGCGGACGCCATAAGCCTCGCATGCCTTGGCGACCATGCGGAGGCGTCTGGCACCGGATTCGGAGGAGGTATTGACATCATAGGTCAGCAGGATCATCAACGGTACATCATCTCCTGTACGATAGCGTATCAATCTCAGGGAGGAAGCAGGAATCCACATTCAGATCGAATCTGCATCCCGCATGCTGCAGCGACATGGATCAACGCCAGTGGAACGGCGGGTAGACATCGAGTTCACCCCTCAGTACCCGAGCCAGGAGCATGGACTGACAATGCGGTATCAGACCGATGGGGACCCTCTCGTCGAGGAAGGGGTGCTGGATGGTTTCCTGCTTTCGCTTTTGCCAGGCTGTGATGACGGTTTTGCGGGCGGCATCTGTGAGGCGATAAGGCGGGCCGGGCTTTTCAAAGCTCTTGCCATTAATCTGTCCCCGGTTTAACAGAGTCAGAGCCAGCCTGTCGCAGAGCGGCGATCTCAGCTCCTCCATCACGTCCAGCGCCAGGGCCGGCCGCCCCGGCCGAAGGGTATGCAGGTAACCGCAGGCCGGGTCCAGGCCAACGCCTTCGAGTGCAGACTGCACATCGTTTTTGAGCAGGGTATAGAGATACGAGAGCAGGGCGTTTACGGGATCCTCCGGTGGTCTGTGGGTGCGCCCGTGAAAGGACATGGCGGGATCCTTTGCCTTGATCATTAGCGGAAACACATCAAAGTAGAGCTTGGCCGCCACCCCCTCAAGGCCACGCAGGGAATCCACGTCGGATTGTTCTTCCATCCTTTCGCCGAGCCTGCCTATTCCTTCGGCGGCTGCCTTCAGCCTTTCTTTGGCTTCGACGCTGTCGGTTTCACGGGCCCCCCGGAGCAGGGTTTCCCGGCTGTTGACCAGCTTGCCCACCAGCACGCTGCGCACGATGGCGCTTTGCCACTCACCATCCTCCAGGGCTTTGAACTGCTGGCGGCGGAGAAGTATGTTCCCGTGGACCGGTCCTGCTGTACGCCCGTAGAAACGCCCGTTTTCGGAGAACCAGGACAGGGCGATCCCCCTTTCACCGCAGAACTGGATCAACGGTGTTGTTACGGTAGTATTGCCGAAGCAGAGTATGCTCTCAATACCGTGCGCTGGTACGCGCAGCTTTTCCTCTCCGCCTACGGCCACGACCAAGGCCTCGTTTCCGAGGGAGAGCGTACTGCCCGGCGTAAGGATGTACAGCGTGTTTTGCAGCTTTTTCATGAATCGTCCTCCGAAAGGTCCTTCATAAGGTCGGCCAGATATCTGGCCGCGGTTCGGCGGATGTCAGGCATGCAGTCGTCGATCATGGAACACTTTCGGCACTTTGCGGATTTTACGGCGGGTGGAATCTTTCCTTCCGCTATCATTTGCCGCAGAGCCTTTGCCGCCTCTCGCACGTTGGCCTGAAGAGATTCGGTCAGCAGCACTTCATCACGCCGGTGATCCTGTATGAAAAAGATCGCACCTTTAGGAATGTACCCGCCGTACATCTCCTCCAGGCACATGGCCTGGGCACATAGCTGGAGATGGTATTCGGTTTCATCCTTCCGTACCACACCGTGCTTATACTCCACAGGGTACAGCTGCCACATCCCATCGAGGCCGGGAAGCGCGGCCGCGCCTTCCGGGACGCGATGCGCCTCGATGCAGTCGCACAGTCCGGAGAGGCCCAGTGCTTCTGAAAAAACCGGCAGCTCATACAGCCCCACGCTGTCGCCCCGCTTTTCCGTGCGGGCTGTATGGACCCTTTGATGCTGTCGGGAGCCCTCGGCGGTGTAGGCGTTGTCCGTCCATAGCTGTTCCAGGGCCAGCAGCCCGCAGCGGCGTGGGCAATAATGCCATTGACTCAGCCAGCTCAGGGGTATCAGGTCGGCATCTCCCCGGGGCAGGGGGAGGTCAATGGAAGAGCTCGGCATCTTCCGGCAGGGTGTTCCAGACGATATCCCCCAGGGGATTCGTCAGGAAGCCGATGTCCACACCGGCGGGACGCCTGTCCAGGGCGATGGAGGCGTCGTAATCCCGCCAGCTCCGCGCGAATTCCAGGCTATCCTTCAGCCGCACGCTGACCAGGTCGAACAGCCGGTGGGCGGGGGCGCACCCCAGTCGGGCCTGGCGGGCGCGCTGCGTCTCGTCGCTGTCGGTGCCCACGTGCCTGAAGATCACCAGCGGGGAGACCACGCTCATCATGCCCTTGCTGGCGGAGCGGTCGTGTTCATACATGTTCATAATTGCCTCAAACAACGCCTTGAGGTCAGCCTCGTCGAAGCCGGTGTCCTGGGCCAGATTCGCGGAGATGAAGCCCCGCGCCTCATACAGTCCGTAGGGGATGAACTGCTTGCGGCCCATGGTGCGCAGCTTGTCTTCGGCGGTGGCACCCTCCCATTTTTCGAAATCCGCTACGGTCTGCGCGCCGCCGGCGTTGTCCGCAGTAGCCATTCGGGTGATGGAAATATCCAGAGCCTCGATGGGGTCCAGGGAGCGGGCAAAGGTCAGCTGCACCGGGCCACGCACCTGTCCCGCATTGGGGCCGGTGGACATCACCGCGCCGAAGGCTCGGACGTCGTAATACATGGCACAGGCCTGGGCGCGGCCCTTGTTCACGTCCGCCTTCTCCTTGCTCATCACGGGCACGCCCGCCAGCTCCTTGGCCCTGGCAATGGCGGTGTTCAAATTGGACTGACTGCGCACGAATATGTTCATGCCGTCCTGACCGGCAAAAGCCTGCTGGATGTAATTGCGGATGCGACGCTTTAATGCTCCGTCTGTGATGTAGCCATGGTTGTCCTGCGGGTCCATGCGCGGCAGGTTTCCCATATCCGGGTCGCCGTTGGGGTTGGCGTTGACAGTCTGGATGTAGAAAAGGAACTCGTAACGGTTCTGTATGGCCATGGTATTACCTCCTGTCTTCAGTCCTTGGTTTCAGGCGCTTTGGTATAGATAGCGGCATTCTGCTGGTAGTAGCCCAGAGCGAACTCGGTCTGCTGCTCCATCGTCATGAGCTTGGGGATGCTCCCCGGCGCAATCTGAGTGCTGATCTCATTGAGCATACGGCGGTAGCGCATCGCGTGGTCTGGGTTTTCGATTTTTGAAAGATGATAGTTGCTCAGCCGGGACAGGCTGCCCAGCACGAATCTCGGGGAGACGATGGCTGCGCCGTAATAGCGCTCCACCACCCCTG
>CADAGW010000248.1 GCA_902787475.1 uncultured Eubacteriales bacterium | reverse complement strand
GGATATGTCGTATTCGCCCCTGGCGTTGGCCTGGCTGTCTATCTCTACCCCCAGGGGGCGGGCATAGGCGCAGACCTTTTCCCGGATCAGGGGCGACTTTTCGCCTATGCCGCCGGTAAAGGCCAGGGCGTCAAGGCCCCCCAGCTCCAGGGCGTAGGCTCCCACGTAACGGGCCACGGACAGGGCGTACATATCTATGGCCAGGCGGGCCCGCTCATTTCCCGCCTCCATGGCCGCCTGCACTTCCCGAAGATCGCCGCTGATTCCGGATATGCCCGCCAGGCCGCTTTTCGTGGCCAGAGCCCGCTCAATCTCGTGGGTGGACAGGCCCATCTTCTCCATGTAGAATATGATGTAGGGGTCGATGTCGCCGCAGCGGTTGTTGTTCATTACCCCCGCCTGCAGGGACAGGCCGAAACTGTTGTCTATGCTTTTGCCGTCCAGTATGGCGCACAGGGAGCCGCTGCCGCCCAAGTGGCAGGAGATCACGCGCCGATACCCCGCCAGGCGGGAGGCCACATAGCTGTGGGACGCGCCGTGGTAGCCCATCTTGCGCACGCCGTATTGCTCGTACCACTCCCAGGGCACGCTGTACAGGGCGTGGGAGAGGGGAATGGTCTGGTGAAAGGCGGTCTCGAACACGCCCACCAGGGGCGTATCCGGCATCAGCAGGCGGAACACGGCGATGGCGTCCAGGTATGCCCGGTTGTGGGCCGGGGCCACGGACAGGCTCTTTTCCATGGCGGACAGAATCTCATCATTGAGCACGTACACGCCGGGATAGCCCTGGGCCAGTACGGTCTTAAAGCCCACCGCGTCGATGGATACCGGCCCCAGGTCGGTCAGAAACCGCTCAACGCCCTCCCGGTAGCCGGGCACGCAGGCGTCCTGATCGGACACGGTATGGTTTTCGTCGGAGTATTCATAGATGGCCCCGGAGGCGCGGCCCACCCGCTCCACCCGGCCCCGGGCCAACACGGTCTCGCTGGGGAAGGAGAAGAGCTTGAACTTCAGGGAGGTACTGCCGGCGTTGCATACGAGCAGATTCATGGGATCACCGCTTTCTTATGACTGCTTTCTTATGAATGAGAATCAGAACCGGGCAATCACGTCCCGGGCCCGGCACAGGGTCAGGGACAATTCCACCGGAGCGCCGGCGCATAGCGCCGCCTCGTGGCCGTCGAAATGGAGTCGGTACAGGGGCAGGCCCTCGACGGTGTATTCTTCTGCATTGACCTGGCCGAAGGGCCGCTTCAGCCCCTCGCCGGTGAATTTCACATAGGCCTCCTTGGCCACCCAACAGCGCCTGAACGCCTGCTCCGGAAAGGGGGAGAGGGACAAAACAGACTGTTCCCGGTTTGTCAGGCATTTGCGGGCCAGGGCGGGGTGATACCGGGCAGGGCCCTCTATGTCGATACCGATGGGGACGGCGCAGGCGGCGGCCAGTGCGTATTCCCCGGAATGGGAAAGGGAAATGAACGGCCCGCCGGGGATGAAGGGCGCGCCGCCGGGCGCGTACTCATAGCGGGCGGGGGGACGAAAACCGGGATCGGTCTCATAAAGCGCCGCCAGCAGGGCCAGCTCCGCCGCCAAAGACATGGCACGGGCGGCAGGGGGCAGGAGGCGGCGCACCTTTTCCATGCGGGAAACGGACAGCAGTCGGTTTGCGTCCTCCGGATACAAAAACAGGCCGGGGTCGGCTTTTACCGCCGCCACATGGCATATGGCCGGGGTCATGAGATCTCTCCCCGGCGGCTTCTCTCCCGCTGGGCCAGGGCGCTGAGCCGCCGGAGCCGGTTGTTCACCCCGGATTTGCCGATGGGCGGATCCAGCATCTCGCCCAGCTCCGACAGGTTCGCCTCCATGTTGTTGAGCCGCACCTCCGCCATCTGCCGAAGGGGCGGGGCCAGCTTGTCCAGGCCCACCGTCTCCTGCAGGTATCGTATGTCCTCCACCTGCCGCTGGGCGGCGGTGATGGTGGCGTCCATGTTGCGCACCTCGCAGTTCACCTTCCGGTTCACCGTGTTGCGCACCTCCCGCATGGCCCGGGCATCCTCCATGTCCAGCACGGCCCGGGTGGCGCCAAGCACCTTCAAAAAAGTGGACACCGCCTCGCCGTCCTGAAAATACACTACGTGCTGGGTCTTGCGCTGGGTGACCCGGGCGGATATGCCGCACCGGGAGAGCACCCGCTTCATCTGCTCGGCCTGCTTTTCGTCGGGGGCGGCCAGCTCGGCCCGGTAGCCCTCCTGGGGCGGACTGACCCAGCCGCACACCAAAAACGCCCCCCGGATGAAGGACTGGCGGCAGCAGGTACGGCGGAACAGACCGGGGTCGGGTTTGCCGGACACGCAGAAGGGGGCGTTTTCGTCCCACAGGGACAGGGCCATTAAGAGCGACACCGCGTCCTGGTTGCGGAAGGTGAGCTGGTATTTGGTCCTTTCGCCCAGCTGGCTTGTGCGCACGGCGATAAACTCTCCGGCCAGATTGGCGGAGAGCCGGGCCAGCCGGTCCGCGTATCGGATCACGCTGGCGTGCTCGCTGGATATGGTGGCCTGATACCGCCCCATGCCCATGAAGGTCACATGCCCGCCGAGCAGCAGCATGCCCGTCAGCGCGGCCAGACGGCAGCAGGGGGAATCCGGCGTCTTTTCCGTCAGCTCCAGACGGATATCTCCCGTAAAGGACACGATCAACCCTCCCAGCGGATGGCGCTAAAAGCCCAGCATGCGCACCTCGGTCTCAAGGCGCACCCCGTCCTTTTGATAGACGGTATTTTGTATGTGCTCGATCAGGGAACGGACGTCCTCCGCGGTGGCATGGCCCACGTTCACGATGAAGCCCGCGTGGAGGGGAGAGACCATGGCGTCGCCGATCCTGCATCCCTTGAGCCCCGCTCCCTCGATGAGGGCCCCGGCAAAATACCCCTCCGGCCGTTTGAACACGGAGCCCGCGCTGGGAAAGCTCAGCGGCTGCTTTTCCCGGCGGCGGCGGTTCAATTCCTGCATCCGTTCGGTGATGCGGGCGGGGTCGTCGGGCGTCAGCGCAAAGGAGGCGGAGAGCACCACGCCGTTTCGCTTCAATATCCGGCTCTGCCGGTAGCCAAGCTCCATATCCTGAGCGGGGATCTTCACGATCCTGCCGTCCTCTATGGCCCGCGCGCCGGTCAATACGTCCGACATCTGCCCGCCGTAGGCCCCGGCGTTCATGGCCGTGCCGCCGCCCACGCCGCCGGGTATGCCCGCGGCGAATTCCAGGCCCGACAGGCCGTGCCGGGCGGCTTCCTGGCTCAAAACCGACAGCCTGGCCCCGGCCTGGGCGGTGACGGAGCATCCGTCCACGTGGATCTGGCTCATGCCGTTGCCAATCTCGATCACCAGGGCGTCAAGGCCCCGGTCAGCCACCAGGAGATTGCTCCCCCGGCCGATGACGATGGCGGGAAGGCCGTGTGTTTTGGCGATGGAGAGGGCGCGTTCCACATCCTCCTCGCACCCGGCGTCCAGAAACCATCGGGCCGGGCCGCCGATTTTGAAGGTGGTGTGCTTTTCCATGGGCTCGTTTTCCATGAGATGGGACCGGCTGAGGGAAGTCAGCTCCTCGATCATATGCGTCTCCTGTCCGTGTCGGTAGGTCATTTTTCAAGCCGCTCAATGTCGAACGGCCCGTTGGTGATAAAGAGGAAGGTGCAGTCCTCCAGGGCCGTGGCCCCGTGATCCATCTCGGCGCCCGCGGGGAACCACACGAATTCCCCCTTTTTCACGATGCCCAGGTTGGTCTGCATGGAGCCTTCGATGACGTACATGCCGTGGGCGCAGGTGTGGGTGTGCCAGCCCATGGCATATCCCTTGGGATAGCGGGACACGTTCACGATCA
>CADAGW010000247.1 GCA_902787475.1 uncultured Eubacteriales bacterium | reverse complement strand
TACGCCAACTCGATCGTCCTCATCCGTCTCCCCCATTCCATGCTCGTCCCCGTTCCCCGTCTCACCCTCCCTTCCCCATCCTCCCCGTTCCTGTCATTGCGAGGCGCTTGCGCCAAAGCAATCCGGCCCTCCGTCTCTCCATTCCTGTCATTCTGAGCCGCTTTACCCCTCACAATCTCCCTTCCCCAAAATTCCCGCCCGAAGGGCGAAGATGGGATTCCAAAGGGTCTTGACCCTTTGGCCGGGGTCTGGGGCCGGGGAGGCCCCAGCGCCTCCCCTCGCCTCCCCAGCGCCCCCTCGCCTCCTACACCGGCTTCTCCATGGCGAACTCCACCTTCACACCGCCGCCCTCCTCCTCGTCCATTTCTCCCAGCTTCAATATGGCCTGGGCCGCCGAGGCCCTGAGTTTCTCGTCCTGGCCCCGCACCTGCTCCTCCAGGCTGGCCGCCCCCAGCCCCTGCAGATACCGCACATACTCCCGATACCGCCTGCGCCAGCAGCCCTTATACTCCTCCGTCTCCATCCAGGCGAGCACCTTCTCCCGCCCCACGCCCAGCTCCCTGGCCACCTCGTCCACGGTCACCCCCCAGGCGATCCGCCGGGCCGCCTCCTCCAACAGCCTTTTCCCCTTACTGCTCATGTCCGCTCCTTTCCGTTTTCCCCGTCTGCTCCCCCACTCTACCACGGCCGCGAAGGCGATATAAGGTACACCCAAAATCCCCAAAAAACAAAAAAGCGCGCATCCCCTTCCCTTGCCCCGCAAGGAAATATCAGATGCGCGCATCCCAAATATCCGTTTTTCCGCTCAAACCGCGGTCATTTTTGTTCCTTTTCGTACCACGTCTCTTTCCATCTTTCCGCGTTTTCCTTCATGATCCGTATATACCCCTCCGCGTCCCCGTCCTCCATGTGAGCGCTCAATACGTCGATCCGGCACACCCTGTATCCCGCATCCTCCAGCGCCCACACCAGGCTGTCCGGGGCCTGCTCCTCGATCAGCACAGCCTCCGCGCCGCTCTCATGAAGTCCTTCAAGCAGCGCCTCCAGGTCGTTGTCCACCACATTCTCCCCGCTCTCCCGGGGATAGGTATACACTGTCCCGATGCCCATGAACTCCGCGAAATACACGATCCCCTCCTGAAGGCACGCCGCCCTTTTCCCCTCCAGGCCCAGCCCGGCATAGCGCATGTCCTCCCCCAGGATCCTTATCTTCTCCGCGGCCTTCTCATAATTCTCAGCGTATTTCTCCTCATATTCCGGATCCAGCCCCTGCAGATTGGCGCATATGCTCTTTAGCATCTTCTCCGCGCCGTCGGGGGATAAGAACAGCCAGGGGTTCTCCCCCTCAAAATGGCTCCCGTCCTCTCCCGCGGACTGCCCCTGCCCCAACAGCTCCATGCCGGTCATCACGGTCAGCACCGCCGGCCCGTCCTCCCAGGCGCCCACCTGGGAGCCGTAGCTTTCCAGCCCCCGCCCGCCCAGCACCAGCAGGTCGTACTCCGCCGCCTTTCGCATGTCCCACTCGCTCCACTCATAGGCGCGCAGACACCCGTCCTGGGGCTGGATCAGGCAGTGAAGCTCCGCTCCCTCTATGCCCTCCATGGCCATCAGGCACAGGCAGTATATGGGATAACAGCTGGCCGCCGCCGTATACCCTGTTTTCTTTTCCTCATACCGGTCCATCACCCGCCCGCACCCCGCCAGGCACAGGCAGGCGCACAGGCATATGGCCGCCGCGCTCCGCTTCTTCATGTCCCGTATCCACCTCACCACAGGCGCATATATCCGTTGAGGGCGTCCAGCACGGAGCACACCGCTTCCCGCACGATGTAGTGGGGCAGCAATATCCAGGTAAACTCCGCGCTCTGCCGGTACACCGGCCCCTCAAAGGCCGCCTCCGCCAGCCGCCCGGCCCTGTACACGTGGAAATTGTTGGTCACCACCGCCACGGCGGCGTCCTCCTTTTCCATCATCGCCCGGCTGTACTTCATGTTCTCCGCCGTGCTCTGGGACTGTTCCTCCAACAATATCCTTTCCTCCGGCACCCCCAGGCGCACCATCTCCCGCTTGATGCACTCCGCCTCGGTGATGGGCTCGTCCGCGCCCTTCCCGCCGGTGGCGATGAACACTGTCTCCGGGTTATCCGCCGCGTACACCGCCGCGCTCTCGCACCTGTGCAAAAGCGCCCCGCTGGCCTCGGCGTTCCCGCTGTCCGTGCCGTTCACTCGGGCCCCCAGCACCAGCATGTAGTCCGCCCCGGCGGGGGCCTGGTCGTTCATATGGCTGGCCACAAGGCCCATCATACCCAGCGCCGCCGCCGCGCCGATGCCAAATATCACCCATATGGCCGCCTGCACGCCCGTGGGCAGTCTCCAGCCCATGTGCCGTCCAAATCCCAATATCCCGTCCAGGGCGAAGCATCCCGCCCCCAGCACCAGCCACAGCCACAATTGGGCCGTATCAAACCGGATCGCCATGCCGCACCCCACATAATAGATCAAACACAGCGCCCCGCACACTCTCAATATCCACCTAAGCACCATATCTATCCTCCCGCCGCCGTCTCCCCGGCCCATTTTCGATCTTCCCCTTATTGGACGCCCCTCCCCCCGCATCCGTTCCCATCATTTCCCGATCCTCCAAAAAGCACCGCTCGGGAAAACGGAGCCCCACGCACGCCCCCACGTCATAGTGAACCGTCAAGCGGCGAAGCAATCTGCCCCCCATACGCAAAACGCCCGCCGGTCTCCCGGCAGGCGCATTATCATTCCATATCAGTTGAACGAAACCACTTCGTCGGCTGGCGGCGGCGCGGCATCCACCTGTTCTTTGGTCAAAAGGATGGCGTCCCCCCGGTGCAGGGCGCTGAAGCCCTTCTTCGCCTGGGCGGTCAGATAGAACCACCCGTCGGGCAGCTTGGAGGGGCTCTTCACCAAAAAGCCGATGGGCCGTATGTCGTTGGCGCAGCAGGTCATGGCCCGCCTGCCAAACACGAAATACCCCGCCGGGCCTCCCTTGGCGGAGAAGGTGCGCCCCTTCACCCTCAGCTTCTTCCCGTCGTACCGGTCCGGATGCTCCAGCGCGTCCATATACCATATGCCGAACTGGTCGTCCTGGATCTCGATCAAGGGCGCGTGCACGTCGTAGGGCAGGTCCTCGTCCGCCACGCCGTCGTCTGAGGTGCCGTCCACGTTCTCAAACACAATGGTGGCCTGGGGCACCAGGGCCTTCACCATCCGCCGGTAGGCGCTCTTGGTGGTGTTCTCGTCGCACCGGTTGAATATCACCAGATCCGCCAGCTTCATGGGCTCGGTGATCATGGCCCGCATGTTGGTCAGATACAGGTCAAAGGTGGGCGCCTCCACCATGCACACCGTCTGGGCCATCTCCCAGTTGTCCGGCAGGGGCACGGTCTGAAGCTTCTGTATGTTCCAGGTGGAGTTGAACTCGATGATGACCCTTTCAGGCTTATACTCCTTGTCCAGCTTCACCAATCCCCCGTTGTCCATCTCCTCGATGGACTCCAGGTTCACCATCACCGCGTTGCCCGCCTGCAGGGACCCAGAGTCGTACTCCTCCTCGCCCTCCTCGCACACGATGAGCAGCGTCTTTTCCCCGGCGCTGAAATACTCGTCCGTGAGCATGTTCTTCACCAGGTTGGTCTTTCCGCTGTTCAAAAACCCGGCGATAAAATACACCGGCACATAATCCATTTGCTTGGGCATTTGATCGTCCCCTTAAATTCCCAGGAGCTTGGACAGCTCCTCCTTGTCCAGGTTGGCGCCGATCACGCACACGCGGCCGGTGTAGTCCGCCGCGCCGTAGCGGATCTCCATCTCGCCGGGCACGTAGTCGAAGTGGATCCACCGGCCGTCCTCGGTGGGCAGTATGCCCTTGGCCCGAA
>CADAGW010000246.1 GCA_902787475.1 uncultured Eubacteriales bacterium | reverse complement strand
TGGGAGCAGAGCTTTACCGACGGCGCCATGGCCCTCGAGAACAAGGGCGAGGTCAGCGAGCCCGTGTTCACCACCAACGGCATCCACCTGATCTACTACATGGACGACGTTCAGAGCGGCGCGGTGGATCTGGAGACCCTGAGGGACGGCATCTACGACGAGGAGCTGAGCGAAAAGCAGTCCGCCGTGTATTCCGAGGCCCTGGAGACCTGGCAGAGCGCCTGCACGGTCAAGACCTGGCCCGACAGGCTGAGCTACACCGGCAAATAAACGCGTATCCCTGGGAGGGCGAAGCGGAGGCTTCACCCTCCCTTTTCCAGTTTGATGCGGTTCTTCCAAATGACAGATCGGGGTTGCGGATTGCTTCGCCGGCCTGAAAGACCTCCTCGCAATGACATGACCCCTGTTGTCATTGCGAGGAACGAAGTGGCGAAGCCATCCGTTCTCCTTGCTTTACAGCATCCAGGCATGTGATCATATGAAAGGGGGATCTGACATGGCGAATCTGATGTTTCCCGTGTGGCGGGGCCGGTATATGTACAGGGAATCCTTCCTGCCCCTGTCCGACGAGGACGGGCGGGTGGAGGACATCACGCTTCTGTACCCCGCCGTCCGGATCGAAGAGGTGCTCTCGGCGGACCTTCGCGTCCGCTTCGAGGAGGGGCGGGACTATACCCTTGTGGACGGCCGCCTGCACATCCCCGAGACCTCCGCGATCCCCCACATGACCTGGGAGGAATACTATCCCCCCGAGGCCATACCGGGCGGCACCTTTGAAAGGACCGGCGGGGGATACATCCGCTTCAGCGAGGGCGCCTTTTACCACGAGCGGCAGATGGTGGTCTCCTACGTCCACGAGGGCTCCTGGCCGGGCAGCGTGCCGCCGGGCAAACTGAACCTTCTGCCCAGGACAGAGAAAAAGCTCACCTTCGGCGAACCCATCCGGGTGGTTTTCTTTGGCGACAGCATCACTGCCCGGGCCAACGCGTCGGCCATGACCGGCATATCCCCCTTCCAGCCGGACTGGTGCCAGCTGACCTGCGAAACGCTGGAGGAGCGCTACGGCTGTCCTGTGACCCGTGTCAACACCGCCGTGGGCGGCACCACCACCCGCTGGGGCGTGGAGGAGGTGAATCCCCGGGCGGCGGAGCAAAAGCCGGACCTGTTGGTGCTGGGCTTCGGCATGAACGACGCGGGAGGCATCGAGACGGAGGAATATCTGTCCAACCTCAAGGCCATCATGGGCGCGGTGCTGCGGCTGAACCCCGCCTGCGAGGTGGTGCTCATGTCCACCATGCTGCCAAACCGGGAGGCCAAGGGCTTTTTCGCCCGGCAGAAGGAATACCAGAGCGCCCTGTATACTCTGGAAAAGCGGGGCGTGGCGGTGTGCGACATGACGGACGTCCACGAGGCGCTTCTAAAGCGCAAGGCGTACCGGGACATGACCGGCAACAACGTGAACCACCCTAACGACTTTCTCTCCCGGGTCTACGCCCAGACCCTTCTCAAGACATTGGGCGTGCACTGATACGTTAAGTTTCGTTTCGTCAAGGAAAACAGCTTGACATGACCCGTCCGATATGGTATACTTCGTCAAGGTCAAAGCCTTGACGGAGTTTTTTATGGAAAAGCGGATCGAATACGGCGGACTGCTGGAGATCTACGGCTCCCTGCTCACTCCCCGGCAGGAGGAGTGCATGCGGCTGTTCTACGTGGAGGACGTGACCGCGCCGGAGATCGCGGCGCAGACCGGGGTGAGCCGCCAGGCGGTGCACGACGCCCTGCGCTCGGCGGAAAACCAGCTCTCCCTCTACGAAGAGCGCATCGGCGCGCTGAAAATGCGGCGTCGCATGGAGGAGGCGGGGGAGCTGATCGGCTCTTTTCTCTCCACATCGGACGAAACCGCCCTTATGCGGGCCAGGGCCCTATTGGATCAGGAGGTGACGGACATTGGCGTTTGAAGGACTCACCGGCAAACTGACCGGAGCGCTGGACAAGCTGCGCGGCCGGGGCAAGCTGACGGAAAAGGACGTGCGCGACGCGATGCGCGAGGTGCGCATGGCCCTTTTGGAGGCCGACGTCAACTATGCCGTCGTCAAGGATTTCGTGAAAAAGGTCACTGACCGGGCCGTGGGCGAGGAGATACTCACCAGTCTCACTCCCGGCCAGCAGGTGGTCAAGATCGTCAACGAGGAATTGACCGAGCTGATGGGCGGCGTGTCCGCCCGGCTGACCTACGCCCCCAACCCGCCGACGGTATACATGCTCTGCGGCCTGCAGGGCGCGGGCAAGACCACCATGGCGGGCAAGCTGGCCAAGTTCTTTATCAAGAACGGCAAAAAGCCCCTGCTGGCGGCCTGCGACGTGTACCGCCCCGCCGCCATCAAGCAATTGCAGGTGGTGGGCGAGCAGGCTGGCGCCGAGGTCTTGAGGCCCTGATGCAGGAGCTGCGGGACGTGCGGGACACCGTGCGGCCCCAGGAGATCCTGCTGGTGGTGGACTCCATGACCGGCCAGGACGCGGTGAACGTGGCCGACACGTTCAATAAAAACCTGGGCGTGGACGGCGTGATCCTCACGAAACTCGACGGCGACACCCGGGGCGGCGCGGCTATCTCCGTGCGCGCGGTCACCGGCAAGCCCATCAAGTTCAGCGGCACCGGCGAAAAGCTGACCGACCTGGAGCCCTTCCGGCCCGAGGGCATGGCCTCCCGCATCCTTGGCATGGGCGACGTGCTGGCCCTCATCGACAAGGCCCAGGAGGCCGTGGACGAGAAGGCCGCAGGCGAGCTGATCCACAAGCTGCAGACGGAAAAGTTCACCCTGGAAGACTACCTTTCCCAGATGCTGCAGCTGAACAAAATGGGCTCCGTGTCCAACATGCTCAAAATGGTGCCGGGACTGGGCAAAAAGCTGGAGGGCGTGGAGATCGACGAGGACGCCATCAAAAAGGCCCAGGCCAAAAACTGCGCCATCATCCTCTCCATGACCCGCATGGAGCGGCGCAACCCCGATATCCTCAACGCCTCCCGCCGCCGCCGCATCGCCGCGGGCAGCGGCACCACCGTGCAGGAGGTCAACCTGCTGATCAAGCAGTTTGAGCAGGCGCGGCAAATGATGAAGTCCATGATGGGCTCGAAGGGCAAAATGAGACTGCCCTTCGGGAAGAATATATTCAAGTGATTTGGAGGTTTTCACATGGTCAAGATTCGTCTGAAGAGAATGGGCATGAAGAAGAAGCCCTTCTACCGCATCGTCGTCGCCGATGAGCGCAACGCCCGTGACGGCCGGTTCATCGAGGAGCTGGGCTACTACAATCCCGTCGTCGATCCCATCGAGCTGAAGGTGGACGTGGATCGCGCCAAGTATTGGCTGGGCGTGGGCGCGCAGCCCACCGACACCACCCGCGCTCTGCTGAAGAAGGGCGGCGTGCTGTAATCGCGCGCACCTCGGAGGAAGATAGCATGCAGGAGCTGGTAAAGTTTATCGCCTGTTCGCTGGTGGAGCATCCCGATCAGGTCACGGTGGAAACCGAGGAGACCGAGGAGGCCGTCACCATCCAGCTGCACGTGGCGAGCGAGGACATGGGCAAGGTCATCGGCCGTCAGGGCCGCATCGCCAAGGCCATCCGCACCCTGGTCAAGGCGGCCACGGTGAAGGACGAAAAGCCCGTGTTCGTGGAGATCGGTTAATCCATTGCGCCGTTTCGTTTTCGGGACGGCGCTTTTTGTACTGTCATTCAGCCAATTTGATGGATTCATACTGTTCTGTTTTGAAATGATCGTTTGGGGCTGCGGATGGCTTCGTCGGCCTTCGACCTCCTCGCAATGACCTTACCGCTGTCATTGCGAGGAACGAAGTGACGAAGCAATCCGTTCCTCCTCATTCTGCATAACAGACGCATGGGAATATGATACCTGCCGACTGACCGGCGCATTTCACAATAAGGAGGAGGCCGCATGCCCGATCCGTATCTGGCCATAGGGGAAATATTGAGGCCCCGTGGCGTGGCGGGGGAGATGAAGGTAAAGCCCCTGACCGACGACCCCAACCGTTTTCTGAACGTGAAAAATGTATACCTGTCCCTGGACGGCTCTCTCCCGGCCCGGGTGGCCTTCGCCCGGGTGGATCCGGACAGCGTGGCCGTCCGCCTGGAGGGCGTCACCGACCGGGACCAGGCCGAAAAGCTGCGGGGAAAGCTCATATACGTATCCCGCGCCGACGCGGTGGCCCTGCCCGAGGACGCCAATTTCATCGTGGACCTGATCGGCTGCCGGGGCATGGACGACAGGGGCCGGGACTTTGGCACCCTGGTGGACGTGATGCAGCCCGGCGGCAACGACGTATACGTGTTTCAGGGCCCCCTGGGCGAGGTGCTGGTGCCGGCGCTCAAACGGGTGGTGCTGTCCGTGGACATCGACGAAAAGGTGGTGCGGCTGGACAGCCAGGCCGTGGACGAGACCTGCGTGTTTGAGGACTGAGGGCCTATGGAATTTGTGATACTCACCACCTTCCCGGACATGCTCCGCCCCATGATCAGTGGGAGCATACTGGGCCGGGCGGCGGAAAAGGGGCTCATCACCGTGAAGCTGGTGGACCCCAGGCCCTTTTCCACCCTCAAGCACAAAAACACCGACGACTACCCCTTCGGCGGCGGGGCGGGCATGCTGATGCTGGCCCAGCCCATCGTGGACGCGGTGGAGAAATGCGAGGCGGAAGGGTTCAGGGGCAAAAAGCTCTATATGTCCCCCCGGGGGAGGCGCTTCGACCAGCGGATGGCCGAGGAGCTGGCCAGGGAGCCGTCGCTGATGCTCCTGTGCGGCCACTACGAGGGCGTGGATCAAAGGGCCATAGACATAAAGTTCGACGGCGAGGTGTCCATAGGGGATTTTGTGCTGACCGGCGGCGAGCTGGGGGCTCTCGTGGTGCTGGACGCCGTGGCCCGGCTGATCCCCGGGGTATTGGGGGACGAGGAGAGCCCGGAGGACGAGTCCTTTTCCACGGGCCTGCTGGAATACCCCCAGTACACCCGGCCCCGTGTCTATCGGGGTATGGAGGTGCCAAATCCCCTTCTGGGCGGCGACCATGCCCAGATCGCCTGCTGGCGGCGGGAGCGGTCTCTGGAGCTCACCCTTGACCGTCGGCCCGACCTTCTTATGGACATGCGCCTGACCCCACAGGACGAGGAAACGGTGCGAAGGGCCTGGCTGAAGGGCGAACAAGGCAAGAATTAACAGGAATATTCCCTGAACGGTGTTTACTTTATCGTTGTAAAGTGGTAAAATACCACCATCAGACCGTTCACGGGGAGGAGGCGGCATGGCCATGGTGGATCCCACCCTGAAAAACGAGGAGAGGATCGTTTTCCAGCTTCGCTCGCTGTATCATACCTACGGGTATTCCCAATACAAGATGAGCAAATTCGAGGAATACGATCTCTACGCCCAGAACAAGGATTTTCTCAAAAGCGACGGCATCATCACCTTCACCGACACCAACGGCCGGCTGATGGCCCTAAAGCCCGACGTGACCCTGTCCATCGTGCGAAACAGCCGTCCGGCGCCCCGGTGCGTACAGAAGGTGTATTACCACGAAAACGTGTACCGTGTGTCTCAGCAGAGCCATTCCTTCCGGGAGATCACCCACGTGGGCGTGGAGTGTATAGGGGACGTGGATCCCTACTGCGTGGCAGAGACCCTGCTTCTGGCCAGTAAGAGCCTGTCCCTCATCACGGAAAACTGGCGGCTGTGCCTGTCCCACCTCGACATCCTCTCCTGCCTTATCGACCGCCTGGGCGTACCGGAGGTGGAAAGAGGCCGGGTGCTTTCCTTCGTAGAGGGCAAAAACCTTCACGAATTGAACGCCCTGTGCCGCGGCCTTGGCTGCCCGGAGGATGCGGTCAGAGACATTAACGCCCTTTTGTCCCTGTCCGGCGACCCGGACGAGGCCATAGCGTTCCTCTCGGGCCTGAACCTGCCGGATATCATCCTCCCGCCCTTTATACAGGCGGTGGAGGTGATGCGGGAGGCGGGCGTCCTTCAAAACGTGTCTGTGGACTTCTCCATCGTGGGCGACATGGCCTACTACAACGGCTTCGTGTTCAAGGGCTTCGTCTCCGGAGTGCCCGCGGGGGTGCTCTCCGGCGGGCAGTACGACCGGCTCCTCTCCCGCATGGGCAAATCCTCCCGGGGCATAGGCTTCGCGGTGTATCTGGATCTGCTGGAAAGGCTGGGGGAGAGGGCGGAGACCTTCGACGCGGACATGCTGATCCTCTACGACGACGGGGCGGACGTAAAGGCCCTCTCCCGCACGGTGAGCCAGTTCACGGCCCTGGG
>CADAGW010000245.1 GCA_902787475.1 uncultured Eubacteriales bacterium | reverse complement strand
CCGGCCACCATGACCAGCCAGATGGAGCGGATGGCGGACTACGGGCGGATCATCGCCGACAACCAGCCCATCGGGGAGGGGGACGTGGTGATCGTCCATTCCGTGTCCGGGCGGAATACCGTGACGGTGGATTTCGCCCTGCGGTGCCGGGAAAAGGGCGCGAAGGTCATCTGCCTGACCAGCGTGGAGACGGGGAAGGCCATACCCTCCCGGCATCCGTCGGGGAAGCTGCTTATGGACGTAAGCGACCTGGTGATCGACAACTGCGGGTGCGTGGGCGACGGATCCATACCCGTAGAGGGCATCCCGGAGAAGGTGGGGCCCACCTCCACCGCCGTGGGCGCGGCGATACTCAACGCCGTGATGACCCGGTGCGTGGAGCTGACCCTTCAGGCGGGCGGCATGGCGCCGGTGTTTATATCCGCCAACGTGGAGGGCGGGGACGCCCACAACAAGGCCATGCTGGCAAAGTATAAGGATCATATATTCTATATGGGACACTGAGGAGGTATGGGTATGCTTTTGGACCGCTACAACGAGGCTTTGGACAATCTGATTTGTAAGGTGCGCACCACCCAGCGGGAGAACATCATAAAGGCCGGGCAGATGATCGCGGACACCGTGGCGTCCGGCGGCAACGTGTATCTTTCCCGCATCTGCCACGCCATCGAGAACGACGTGATCTACCGGGGCGGCGGGCCCATCTTCTACAAGCATTTCGAGTATTCCATGAACGTGGAGAAAAAGGGCCGGGTGCGGGACCGGTCGGATCTGGACACCTCCACCTGGGGCATGGCGGCCTACGCCCTCAAGATGTCCGACATGCGGCCCGGGGATCTTCTGATGGTGTCCTCCGTGTCCGGGCGCACCGCCAGCGTGGTGGACCTGGCATACGAGGCCAAGAAGATGGGCATACAGGTGATCGCCTTTACCTCCATGGAGTACACTCGGGCGGTGGACGCGGTGCACCCCTCCGGCAAGCGGCTGTATGAGATGGTGGATCTGGCCATGGACAACTGCGCCCCCGCGGCGGAGGCCATGATGGACGTGCCGGGCATCGAGGCCAAATTCGCCGCCGCCAGCGGCATCGCCTGCGACATACTGCTGTGGAGCATGACTACGGTGGCCATCGAGAAGCTGATGGAGAAGGGCATCACCCCCGGCGTGCTCAAGAGCGCCAACTTCCCCGGCGGCAACGACTACAACAAGACCATTATAGAGCCCCACTACGACAAATACGGATGGTGAGGCAATATGAAGTACCGCTTGGACAACGACATGCACTGCCACACCCACCTGTCCCTGTGCTCCGGGGATCCGGCCCAGACCGCGGAGGCGGTGGTCAGGTTCGCCGAGGAGCACGGGTACGCGGTGCAGTGCATCACGGATCATCTCTGGGACGAGGAGGGCCTGCCCGGCGCGCCGGAGTGGTATGCCCGGCAGGACATCGCCCACGTGAGGAGCGACCTGCCCCTGCCCCGGTCGGACAAGGTGCGGGTGGTGTTTGGGTGCGAGACGGAGATGAACGCCCAGGGCGTGGTGGGGGTGCACCCCAGCCACTTTGGTCTCTTCGACTTCATCGTGATCCCGCCCAACCACTTCCACATGGAGCACGTGAGGGACAAGGCCGTGTATAACACGGAGAAAAAGGTGGCAGACTATCTGGTGGAGCGGCTTGAGGCCATCGGGAGGATGGATCTGCCCTTTTACAAGGTAGGCATCGCCCACATCAACTGCTCCCTGATCATGAGCGAGGGGGATCAGTTCCGGGTGTACGATCTGGTGGACGAGGGCAGATACCGCGCCGCCATGCGCACCCTGGCGGATAAGGGCGCGGGCATTGAGCTCAACGCCGCCAGCTTCGTGGGAACGCCCAAAGAGAAGATGCCCTCCGCCCTGCGGCTGTTCCGCATGGCCAAGGAGGAGGGGTGCCGGTTCTACCTGGCCAGCGACGCCCACCACCCGGCGGCGCTGGGGAATATCCTCAGGATCGGAGACGTGATCGACGCGCTGGGGCTTACCGAAGACGACAAGTTCCGACTGGCGTGAGGAAAGATCGACAATTCGATTCCTTTTGACAGTGAAGCGGATGGCTTCCGCGCTTCGTTCCCAGCCATGACATTGGCGCGGTGTATCGCTGCGTTTCCATTGCGGCCATGGGGCCGCGGGGCTGAAAAATCCATATGATACCCTGTCGAAACCCGGGAAACAGATCGTTTCCCGGGCTTTTTTTGCGCCTTTGGCGGCGTCGGAGAGACGGTATTCGCGGAGAATTGGGCGTATGATGGTTCCCGGCGGACAGTTGCGGGGAGGCGGAGCGTGGAGGCCAGATGGCTCATGAATTTCCTGTGGGACGGGTGCGTGGCGGCGCTGGCGTCGCTGTCCCTGGGGCGGGTGCGGCCCCTGGGCGCTCTGGCGGCGGCGGTGGTGGGGGCCACGGCGGCTTGCCTCCCCCATCCCCGGCTGTGGGCGGCGGCTGCGCCTGGGCTCATGGCCCTCCTGGCCGCCCGGGGCAGGCGGGCAGGGGCCCTGTGGGTGAGGATGTGGATATTCGCGGGGCTCATGGGAGGCATATCGGCCCTGGCGGCGCGTATATTGGAGCCGGGGCCCCAGGCGCTGGTGAGCATCGGCGCGGGCTGGGCGGCGGCCATGGCCATGCGGGGCGGCAGGGTGTATGCGGATCGGGTGCGCCTGCGGCTGACAAGGGGGAAGAAAGAGATGACCCTTTGGGCTCTGGTGGACACGGGGAACCGACTCCGGGAGCCCCTGGGCGGTCTGCCGGTGCTGGTGGTGGAAAAACGTCTGGCAGAGGCCCTACTGATGGAGGGCGAGAAGCCTGACGACCTGCCCCCGGGGTTCCGGCTGGTGGCCTTCGGCGGTGTGGGCGGGGAGGGAAAAATGCCCTGCTTTCTGCCCGACAGGATCCAGGTTTTCCGCCGGGGGCGGTGGAGGGACGCCCCGGACGCCTGGGCAGCGCTGTATCCGGGAAAGCTGCCCGGCGAAGCCCGGGCGCTGGCCCCGGGAGAATTGGCAAGATAGCAGGAGGAAGGCATATGATGGGAACCGCTTGGGTCCGAAAAACAGTGCTGGAGGCGGTGGCCGGGGCCCGGAAGACCCCGGTTTGCTACATCGGGGGCAGCGACGTGCTGCCCGCGCCGCTGGGGCGGGAGGAGGAGGCAAGGCTCATGGAGGAGCTGCCCCGGGTTCCCCAGAGGGTCCGGGGCATACTGATCGAGCACAACCTGCGGCTGGTGGTGTATATCGCCAAGCGGTTCGAGTCCAGCGGCATAGGCATAGAGGATCTGATCTCCATAGGCACCATCGGGCTGATCAAGGCGGTCAATTCCTTCGACCCCACCAAGAAGATCAAGCTGGCCACCTACGCCTCCCGGTGCATCGAGAACGAGATACTGATGGTGCTTCGGCGCAACGCCAGGAGCCGCATGGAGGTGTCGCTGGACGAGCCGCTGAACGTGGACTACGACGGCAACGAGCTGCTGCTCTCCGACATACTGGGCACGGAGGCGGATCTGGTGTCCCGGGATCTGGACGCGGACGTGGACAAGCAGCTGCTCAGAAGCGCCGTGGGCCACCTGGGGCGGCGGGAGCAGAACATCGTGTATCTGAGGTATGGCTTGGGCGACGGCAGGGAGCGGACGCAGAAGGAGGTGGCGGACATGATGGGCATATCCCAGTCCTACATCTCACGGATCGAGAAGCGGATCATCGCCAAGCTGGCCACGGACATGGAGCGAATGGCATAAGGAACGGCGCATGGACGGCGGCGGGCCGGGAAATACTGAAAGCGCGCCGGATGGGATACCCGGCGCGGATCCAAAGGAAAAAGGGGTGGCGGTATGACGACCAACAAGGTGGAGATATGCGGGGTGGACACCTCCCAGCTGCCGGTGATCCGGGGCGAGGAGATGAAGGCCCTGC